>JANOOV010000252.1:0-3519 GCA_031421535.1 Gammaproteobacteria bacterium | reverse complement strand
GCGCTGCTCGGGCCGACGTTGCGCGACACCGGCTACTTCAACATGAAATATGTCGAACAGCTGGTGAACGAACATCAATCCGGCTTCGGTGAACACAGCGCCGCGTTGTGGACGCTACTGATGTTTGAATCTTTCATGCGCATTGCGGCAGGGCGGAAGGCGATTTGAAATTGCTCACCTTCACCACGCTCTATCCCAATACCGCGATGCCGCGTCATGGCGTGTTCGTGGAGAATCGCTTGCGCCATTTGTTGGCCAGCGGTGCGGTGACCGCACAGGTGATCGCGCCGGTGCCGTGGTTTCCGTCCACGAACCCGCGTTTTGGCGAGTATGCTGATTATGCCAAGGTGCCACGACATGAGTTACGCCATAACATCAGCGTCGATCATCCGCGTTATCCGTTGTTTCCAAAAGTCGGCATGATTTTTTCGCCGTTGTTGTTGGCGCTGGCGATGCGTCCGGTCATCCGCCGTTTGTTGCAGCGCGGGGAGAGATTCGACGCGATCGACGCGCATTATTTTTATCCCGATGGCGTCGCTGCGATTCTGCTGGGCCGCTGGTTCAACCTGCCGGTGGTGATCACGGCGCGCGGTACCGATTTGAATCTGATCCCCAAGTACACGCTGCCGCGCAAGCTGATCCAATGGGCGGCGGCGCGCGCGGCGGGGATGATCACCGTATGCCAGGCATTAAAAGAGGTGTTGGTGGAACTCGGTGTGCCGGAGCAGCGCGTCACCGTATTGCGCAACGGTGTGGACTTGCAACAGTTCCAGCCACCCCTCGAGCGCACCGCGTTGCGTGAACGTCTGAAATTGCACGGTACGACGTTATTGTCGGTCGGGCATCTCATCAAACGTAAAGGTCATGACCGGGTGATTGCGGCGCTGGAACAGTTGCCGGACACGCACCTGTTGATCGCGGGCGATGGGCCCGAAGATGCGAATCTGCGTAGCTTGGCGCGCACGCGGGGTGTGGCGACACGCGTTACATTTCTGGGCGCCATCAAACACGATCAACTGCGTGACTACTACGGTGCGGCGGATATCCTGGTGCTCGCGTCGAGCCGCGAAGGGTGGGCCAACGTACTGCTCGAAGCGATGGCCTGCGGCACGCCGGTGGTCGCCTCCAATGTGTGGGGGACGCCGGAAGTGGTCGCCGTGCCGGAGGCAGGCGTGTTGATGCATGCGCGCACGCCGACGGGGTTGGCGGATGCGGTAAAGACCTTGCTTGCACAGTATCCGGAGCGTGCCGCGACTCGACATTACGCGGAACAATTCAGCTGGGATGCGACCACGCAGGGACAACTGGATTTGTTCGCGCGGGTTGTGCGGCAGGCGCAACAATGAAAATTCTTTACCACCACCGCATCGCCTCAAAAGACGGCCAGTTCGTGCACATTGAGGAGCTGACGCACGCACTGAAAAAACGCGGTCACGAAATTGTCATGATTGGTCCCGCCGTGGTTGACAGTGATGCGTTTGGCGGTGAAGGCGGCAGGGTCGCGTGGCTGAAGAAACGCATGCCGGGCTTTATCTATGAATTGATGGAATTCGCCTACGCGTGGGTTGCGTACTTCAAGTTGCGCAACGCGGTGCGCGAGCATCGGCCCGATGTTCTGTATGAACGCTACAATCTCTACATGCCCGCTGGCGTCTGGATCAAACGCAAATACAAGTTACCCATGCTGCTGGAGGTGAACGCGCCGATTTTCGAAGAGCGCAGCAAGTATCACGGCATCGCGCTGCCGCGCCTGGCGCGCTGGAGCGAAGCGTATACGTGGCGCGGCGCCGACAAGATCTTGCCGGTGACACGGGTGCTGGCGCAGCACATGATCGACGCGGGCGTGCCGCGCGCGCGTATCGAGGTGATTCATAACGGCATCGACTACGGTAAATTTGGCAGCGTGCCGGACACCGAAGCGGCCAAGGCAAAGCTTGGGCTGTCGGGTCGCGTGGTGCTGGGATTCACCGGATTCATGCGCGAGTGGCATGGGCTGGAACGTGTGGTTGATCTGATCGCAAGCGACCTCAGCGGTGCACGTCATTTGCTGCTGGTCGGCGATGGCCCGGCGCGCATCGGCATCGAACAGCGCGCGCGCGAACTGAAAGTGAGCGAACGGGTCACCGTCACCGGTGTGGTGACGCGGGATCAGGTCGCCTCTTATGTGGCGGCGTTCGACGTAGCCTTGCAACCGGACGTGGTTGACTACGCCTCGCCGCTGAAGCTGTTTGAATATCTTGCTCTGGCACGTCCGGTGGTCGCTCCGGACAAACCGAATATTCGGGAAGTGCTTACCCACGAGCAGAATGCGTTGCTGTTCAAAGCCGACGACCCCGCTGCATTCACTGCTGCGATTGAACGCATGGCGAACGATGGCGCGTTACGCGCGCGTCTGGCGTTGGCGGCGCGCGCCACCATCGAGCAGGGCGGCTTTACCTGGGATCACAATGCGCAGCGCGTTGAAGCGCTGTTTCACGCGCTCGGTGCGCCATGAGAGACATCATTATTGCGTTGGTGGTCTTCGGTGCGGTGCCGTATATATTGACGCGCCCGCATATCGGCGTGCTGGTGTGGTCGTGGCTGGGTTACATGAATCCGCATCGTATGGCCTACGGTTTTGCGTACAGCTTTCCGTTTTCCACCGTAACCGCAATCGCAACCTTGGCGGGAATCGTGTTCTCGTCTGAAAAGAAAACCATGCCGTGGAGCGGAACCATGGCCGCGTGGATCCTGTTCGTGATCTGGCTGAATGTCACCACGCTGTTTGCGCTGAATCCCGCCGATGCGATGTATGAATGGGATCGCACCATGAAAACCATGTTGATGGTGTTCATCACGCTGCTGGTGATCAATACGCACGAGCGCATCAACGCGCTGGTGTGGGTCATCGTGTTGTCGCTGGGGTTTTATGGCGTGAAGGGCGGAATTTTTTCCCTGGCCACGGGAGGCAACTACCGGATCTGGGGGCCGGAAAGCAGTTTCATCGAAGATAACAACTCGCTCGCTCTGGCGCTGGTCATGACATTACCGTTGATGCGCTATTTGCAGCTCAGTTCGAAAAATAAATACCTGCGCTGGGGCATGATCGCGGCCATGTGGTTGACCGCCGTGTCGATCCTCACGTCGTTCTCGCGCGGCGCTTTGTTGGCGGGCAGCATCATGGCGGTTTTTCTCGCCTGGAAGAGTCGGTATCGCTTGCGCATGTTTCTGGCGATGCTGGTGCTGGTTCCGGCGATGCTGGCGATGATGCCGCAGGCGTGGTGGGATCGCATGAACACCATCCAGACCTACGAACAAGACGCGTCTGCGCTGGGCCGTATCAATGCGTGGGTATTCGCCTACAATCTGGCTCTGGACCGCCCCCTGGTCGGCGGCGGTTTTAAGACATTTACCAAGGAGCTGTTCTACAAATACGCGCCGGACCCGGAGGACCATCACGCCGCGCACAGTATTTACTTCCAGGTGCTGGGCGATCAGGGTTTCGTCGGCTTGCTGTTGTTTTTGTTGCTTGGCGGCATG
>JANOOV010000251.1:0-15649 GCA_031421535.1 Gammaproteobacteria bacterium | reverse complement strand
TACGACCCGACGCCGAAGTCGCCGCGCTCGGTCCGCAACCCGGCCTCGCGGATGTTCCCCGGCTGGTCGAGAATCTGCGCGCAGCGGGGTTGGAGGTCGTACTCACGCTGGATGGTGTGCCGACCGATCTTCCGGCGCGGGTGGAGCTATCCGCGTACCGCATCGTCCAAGAAGCGCTGACCAACGTGCTCAAGCACGCCGGACCCGGTGCTCAGATCGAAGTGCGGCTCAGCATCGACCCTCATGGGGTCGCCATCGAGGTGCTTGATAACGGAAATGGCGCCAGCATCCTGCCCAGATCGGGGCTCAGATTGGGTCATGGCATCGCAGGCATGCGCGAGCGGGTGCAGCTTTTAGGCGGCAGCCTCGACGCAGGACCGTGCCCGGGTGGGGGGTTTAAAGTCGTTGCCCATTTGCCCCTTGGAGCGGAATCGAGATGAGCATCCGTGTCGTTATCGTCGACGATCAGGCATTAGTCCGTGGCGGGTTGGCCATGATCCTTCGGCACCAGCGCGACATGGAAGTTGTGGCCGAGGCTGCCACCGGAATCGAGGCGATGGATGCGGCCCGCACCCATCGCCCGGACGTGATTCTGATGGACATCCGGATGCCGGAGATGGACGGCCTGGAAGCGACCGCGAGAATTATCAAGGAAGCCGACTGGCCGGTGCGGGTGCTGATCTTGACGACATTCGACCCGGACGAATATGTGTACAAAGCGCTGCGCGCCGGTGCCAGCGGCTTCGTGCTCAAGGACATCCCGCCCGAGGAACTGGTCAGCGCCGTGCGCACGGTGGCCGATGGCGGAGCGCTGCTTGCACCCACCATTACCAAGCGCCTCATCGGTCAGTTCGCCGCGCGCCTCGCTGCCGACACCAATGTATCCGCGCGTCTCGAACGGCTCACCCACCGTGAACGTGAGGTGTTGGCCGCGATTGCCCGCGGCCTCAACAACACTGAAATCTCAGCGGCGCTTTTTATTGGTGAAGCAACGGTGAAATCGCACGTGTCGAGCATCCTTGGCAAGCTGGGTCTGCGTGACCGTGCCCAGGCCGTCGTGTTCGCATACGAGAGCGGGCTCGCCGAGATCGGTGGCCACGCCATCGGCAAGTGAACACACTAATGACGCCCTCTCCTCAAGCTACAGGCGCTCGAATTCGCTAGCGCGATTTCTTGGGCTTATTTTCATCCAACATGTCGTAGTAAGCCTTGGCTCCGCCCTGCATGAAGTAATAGTTGGTAACGCCTGCGTTGACCAACCGGTATTGCAGCCATTGCACCTGACCACCGGCTTCGTCATAAATCAACAGGGGTTTCTTTTCGAGCTTGGCTTTTTTCAGTATTTTGTCGATCTTGTCGGTTTGATCCAGTGCGATACGACGCTCAACGCCGGGGAAAAAACCGATGCCGTCACGTTGAAACCGGTCGCGGACGTCCAGAACAATGCTGCTGCTCACCGCCTGATTGCCAAACTCCTTGGGTGATAGCAGGCGCGCATTGAAAGCCTCTTTGTCGATAATGTCAGACTGGCGGATCGGGCTGTTGCCCAGCAGCACCGCTTTCTCCGGATGCGCTTTTGCCCAGGTAAAAATACCTGCGTCATAGGCAAACGTATTATCGATTTTCAGCTCCATCGCACGGCGCACCGCCTGATAAGACTTATGGCAGGTCACGCCGTTGCAGTAAAACACGATGGGCTTGTCGGTTGATGCACGCAGGACGCGCAGCTTGGAATCGAAACTCTTGTCGGACAGCGATAAATGGGTCGAGCCCTTGATATGCAGCGTCTCGAACTCGTACTGCGAACGTGTATCGACGATCACAAGGGTGTCGAGTTTTTCAAACACTTCCTGCAACGAGTAGGTTGGAACTTCCCGGTACAATTCCCGACCTGGAAATTGCGGATCGGGTTCGGCACTGAATGTCGTGCTTGAGAACAGGCCGCCCAGTACACATAGCAATATTACAATGTTCTTTTGCATAGGCACTCCGTTGAGATGGTTGCTCATCAGAGCGGCAGAATATCACGGGCCATCGTCGGCAGTGTTTATTGGTACACCGAAAACGAAGCAACACCACACCGCGTCTTTGCTTTATAATTTTTGCCCGCCAATGTCGGCTGATATCCAAGCGATCTCATGCATTCCTACACGCTGCAAGACGTCAAACGCGCTATTTATCCCGCCGCATTCGAGCGCGGTATGGCGTATCACCGCTCGCGGCGTGTACTCGATATAAAGCGGGTACCGGGCGGACACACCCTTTCAGGCACGGTGCGTGGCAGCGCGCGTGAACCGTATCAGGTGGTGGTGCATATCACTCCGCCACCGGCGCGCGGCCACGTACACTTTGTCGGCATCTGCACCTGTCCCATGCACTCTAATTGCAAACATGTGGCGGCGGTGTTGCTGCACGCGCTCGAACAGGAGTTGTCGTCGCGGGTTTTTGAGCTCGAAGACCCGGCGGCATTGCAAGCAACAGTTGATCCGGCGCTGCGCAACTGGCTGGCGCGCGTGAATGGCGCGCTGGCCCCCGCGACGCAACCCGTACCGGTCACCGACATTCCGGAACGCCTGCTCTATATCCTGGCGTTCGACACGCGCGTTACACCGCCGAACCTGACCGTCAATAATGTCGTCGTCAGGCGCCTGAAGAACGGCAGCTACGGAAAACCGCAGCGCTTCAACGGCCAGCTTTCACAACGTTACGTTTCGCATGCCGACCGGGTGGCGCTGATTTCGCTTGGCGTGATCAACCCTACGTCGATGCACAATCCGATACTCGCCGGCAGCGAAGGCGCACGCCTGCTGCGCGAAATCATCGCCACCGGTCGTTGTCATTGGGGCGATGCGGAAGCACCGCCGCTGACCTTGGGCGATGCGCGCGCGGCGCACTTCGAATGGGCCATGCATGACGACGGCAACCAGCACCTGCACTGCGTGGGCGAACACTTCGATGCGGTTCTGGCGTTTGAGCCACCCTGGTATCTGGACCACACCACACACAGTTGCGGCCCGTTGCAAACCGACCTGCCGGACGCAGTCGCGGCGGCGCTGGCCACCGCACCGGTGCTGCGCCCGGAACACGCCCAAGGTGCGCGCGAAGCACTGGCGTCGCTTCCTGCCGTTCGCGCGCTGCCCCTGCCGCGCAGCATCGAACGCATCGAGCGCATCATTGTCAAGCCCGTACCCTGCCTGAATTTATTCGTCGCCACGCTGGTCGTCAGCCGCTACCAGCGCTGGCAGTTCAATGCCGACAGCATCGACCTCGAACTGGCGCGCCTGTCCTTCGATTACGGCGGCATCCTGATCAACATCGGCGATCCGCGCGCGGTGCTCACGCGCATGGACGATGATCAAGTGGTGCATATCCCACGCGACATGCAAATGGAACATGAGTCGCTTGGCAAGGTCGCGGGCTATGGTTTTGAGCCGGTGGAAGCGGGCGACGGCTTCGAGGTTCCCGACGAAAACACCTTCGACCTGACCATTCACGGCCAGGAGCGCGCCGGGTTGTTAACCGATTTTGCGTTGCACGGCGTGGACGCCCTGCGCGCGCAAGGCTGGCGCATTCACATTGACCCAGGCTTCCCGTATCAGCGCGCCGAGAACATCGGCGAGTGGTACGCCGACGTGATGGATGACCCCGGCAATGCCTGGTTCGACCTTGAGCTGGGCATCACCGTGGACGGCACACGTGTGAGTCTGCTGCCGGTGCTGGTCAACATGGTGCGTAACATGCCCGAGGAGTTCACCGCGAAGCGGCTTGCCGAAGTGCACGACAAGGTGATCGCGATTCAGTTGGGTAATGGCCGCCTGCTGCCGGTGCCGATTGAGCGCCTGCGCCCGATTCTCAACACGCTGGTGGAGTTGTACGACGCCGACCCGACGCAACCCACCCGTTTGCCAAAACTTCGCGCCGCACAGTTAAACGAACTGGAAGACAGCTTCGGCGCACGCATCGCCTGGTCGGGCGGCGAGCGCTTGCGCGAATTCGGGCAGAAGCTGCGCGACTTCACCGGCGTTGCCGCCGTGCCACCGCCCACAGGCTTGCGCGCCGAGCTGCGTGCCTATCAACAACAGGGTTTGAACTGGCTGCAATTCCTGCGCGAATACGCACTGGGCGGCATTCTCGCCGACGACATGGGCCTGGGCAAAACCGTGCAGGCACTGGCGCATCTGCTGGTGGAAAAAAACAGCGGCCGCATGGACCGCCCCAGTCTGGTGGTCGCACCGACCAGCCTGATGGTGAACTGGCGTATGGAAGCGGAACGTTTCGCACCCGAGCTGCGCGTACTGGTGTCGCACGGGCTGGAACGCAAACAACAGTTCGACAAGCTGGCGGATTTCGATGTGATTCTGACCACCTATCCGCTGCTGCCGCGCGATTTCGAGATGCTCAACCAACAGGAGTATCACCTGCTGATTCTCGACGAAGCCCAGGTGGTGAAAAATCCCAAGGCCAAGGCCAGCCAGCTGGTGCGTCAACTGCGCGCGCGCCAGCGCCTGTGCTTGACAGGCACGCCGATGGAAAATCATCTGGGCGAATTGTGGTCGCTGTTCGATTTTCTGATGCCCGGCCTGCTGGGCGACGAACGCCAGTTCCGGCGCCTGTTCCGCACGCCGATTGAAAAACACGGCGACCAGGACCGGAGCCAGAGCTTGACACGACGCATCGCACCGTTCCTGCTGCGCCGCACCAAAGTGGAAGTCGCAACCGAACTGCCGCCCAAAACTGAAATGCTGCGCAATATCGAACTCACCGGCGGCCAGCGCGACCTGTACGAAAGCATCCGCCTCGCCATGCACGCGAAAGTGCAACTCGAAATCAGTAAAAAAGGCATGGCGCGCAGCCACATCATCATCCTCGACGCGCTGCTGAAGTTGCGCCAGGTGTGCTGCGATCCGCGCCTGCTCAAGCTCGACTCCGCGAAAAAAGTCACGCAATCGGCCAAGCTCGAATCGCTCATGGAAATGCTGCCGGAGTTAATCGAAGAAGGCCGCCGTGTGCTGCTGTTTTCGCAGTTCACCAGCATGCTGGCGCTGATCGAAATCGAACTGAAAAAAATCCAGCTCGACTACGTGATCCTAACCGGCGACACCACCGACCGTGCGACACCGGTGCAGCGCTTCCAGAATTGCGAAGTACCCTTGTTCCTCATCAGCCTCAAAGCCGGCGGCACCGGCTTGAACCTCACCGCCGCCGACACCGTGATCCACTACGACCCGTGGTGGAACCCCGCCGTGGAAAACCAGGCCACCGACCGCGCCCACCGCATCGGCCAGGACAAACCGGTGTTCGTGTACAAAATGTTAACCATCGGTACCGTGGAAGAAAAAATCCTGGCGATGCAGACCCGCAAAAAAGAATTGGCCGACAGCCTGTTCGACCCCGAAGCCAAAACCGGAACGCAATTGACGGCGGCTGACCTCAGTGCGTTGTTTGAGCCGTTGGGGTGAGGAAATCGTCGTATATGCCTGATGAACCACCCTACCCGGCATGCTAATCTTTTAGCGAATTCGCTTTTGATTTTCGTTATTGTCTTGCTGAGCAATTTTCCCTGCAACCAACCTTGAGACCCACACATGAGCTTTGTGGCGGCCAAACTTTTTGACTGGTTGCAAGGCGCGGATTTTTATCACGACGCGCATCGCGCAGCCGTGGAGCAATTACCGCCGGGTGACGGCAAGCTGTGGGTGGATGTCGGTTGCGGGCCCGGTCTGGTGACGCGCCTCGCCGCCGCGTGCGGCTATCACGCCATCGGCATTGATCGCGACACCCATATGATAGCCACGGCGCAGCGGCTCGCGGTGCGTGCCGGTTCGTCTGCGGAATTTCAGCGCGGCGATATTGAGAGTCTCGCGGCAATGACTCCGCGTGCCGACGTCATCTCCGCAGCATCGTTGCTTGCGGTGGTGGACGATAAGGCCACTGCTTTACAGGCGCTACTGGCGGCAGTAAAACCGGGCGGGTGTTTACTTATTATCGAACCGACCGCAGCGATGACGCCGGTGGCGGCGGATACGCTTATCCGCAATGGTCTCGGCGGCAAGCGCGTGAATGGATTGCGGTTGTGGGCGCGTGCGCGGCACGGTCGCACCATCAACCCGGAACTATTTAAAGAGGTGAATTCGAGCGCCGTTCGCTACGTGCCGCTGCTCTCGGATTTGCTCGGCGCCTGGATACTGAAAACGGCCGCAATGGAATAGCCGCCTTAGAGCCTGTTCAAGATCTCATTGGAGGGCGCATTGCGGCGTTAAAATCGAACTCAGAATGCTCACATACTCCGTGTATGCTCCGCTTCTTCGGTCCGATTTTGCCTTGCACTGCATCCCTCCAATGAGTTCTTGAACAGGCTCTTACTCTTACTCTTGCGCTGCCGGTGCCGTGATGCGCTGCGTCGCCAGCAGCTCATCCAGATAACCGAACTGCGTCATGTCGCGCACCCGCATCGGAAACAACACGCCGTCGAGATGATCGCATTCGTGCTGCACCACGCGCGCGTGGAAATCATGGACTTCGCGCTTGATGGCAACGCCGAATTGATCGCAGCCGCTGTATCGAATGTGGGTGTAACGCGGCACGCGGCCGCGCAAACCCGGCACGCTCAAACAACCTTCCCAGTCTTCATCGGTCGCGTCGCCCAAAGGCTCGATGACGGGATTGACCAGCACCGTCGTGGGGACGGGTGGACGCCCCGGATAGCGCGCGTTTTTTTCAAACCCAAACACCACCACGCGCACGCCCGCGCCGATTTGCGGCGCGGCAATCCCGGCGCCGGTCGCGGCCTGCATGGTGTCGAATAAATCCTGCACGAGCTGGTGAAACGCGGGGGTGTCGAAAGCGTCCACGGCTGCTGCGGGTTGCAACAGAAAGGGATGCCCCATACGGAGAATTTTGCGAACGGCCATAGGTGCAATTTAAGAATTTAGTTGTAACATACCTGCCCATGTTAACCGATACGATCAACATTCTGCAGCGCGCCATCGTGGTCGGCGTTTTGTTTACGTTACCTTTGAGCAACGTATTCGCTGCGGGCAAAGACGGCCCTTCGATCTATCAGGTCGAAGTGCTGCTGTTTTCCGTAAATGATGCGGCGGCGCTGACCACTGAAAGCTGGCCCGAGACTTACGAGACCGGCGGCACCAGTCAGTTTCTTTATGTCACCGCTGCAGAAGCAGGTGGAAAAACAACTCCCGCAAGCAAAGAGGCCGCCGGTAAAAAACCCACTGCGCTTCCCTATCAGTTTCTCGGGCACGATCAGTTCAAGCTCGCCGCCAGCATTGCGAAACTGAAAAAAAATCCGCGTTACGAAGTATTGCTGCACACCGCATGGCGGCAACCGGCCATCGACCTGAAAGACGAGACGGCGGTGTTTGTATTTGACGGTATGACCGAACCGGAGCATCCGGTGGACCCGTTGCCGTCCGCCGGGGCGCCTGCGCCCGCCGCCCAGCCGCGCGTTGACATGATCGAATCGGCAGATACCCGCCCGCGTGCGCCGCGTTTTTCCGGCAGCGTGAAACTCGCGCTCGGTCAATATCTACACGTGGCACTTGACCTGTTCTATCGCAAAGACATGAGCCGCATCGGCTCGATTGACGCGAGCGGCAACGAAACTTTGACGGCACATAACGCTCTGCAAAGTTTCCGCTTGAACGAAATTCGCCGCATCAAGGCCGGTGAAGTGAATTATTTCGATCACCCGGTATTCGGCGCGCTGGTGTTGATCGCCTCGACGGAAAAAACCAAAGCTGTGGATGTGGAAAAAGAGACCGTGGGCGCGGACAGTCCGGCGCCAAAGATGTTGCCGGACGATTGAGTGTCCTCTGGTTTTCGTAGGGGCGGCGCTCCTACACTGCATCCGGCAAGCCGGAAATTTCCCCGATTAAATTACAGCGTCGGGATCACGTGTTCCAGCAACGTGCGCACCTTGTCCATGCCGATCATCAGATTGTGCTCGATGTCCTGCATGCTGATTGCGCTTCCACCACGACCCGCCGCCTGATTCGCAACCACTGCGCAGGACGCGTAACACAAGCCCAGCTCGCGGGCCAGGGCGGCTTCCGGCATTCCGGTCATGCCCACCAGATCGCAGCCATCCTTCTCAAGACGATTCACTTCGGCCGCAGTTTCAAGACGTGGCCCCTGTGTGGCGCCGTAGGTTCCCGAAGCGGCCACCGTCAAGCGGGCGAGCTTCGCTGCCGCGAGCAAGGCCTGACGCAACGCTTCGCAATACGGTTGCGAAAAATCGATGTGGGTCACGTGCGTCAGCCCTTCATCAAAATAAGTGGCATTGCGTGACCAGGTGTAATCGATGATCTGATCGGGGATCACAATCGAGCCCGGCGTGAGATCAGCACGGATGCCGCCCACCGCCGCGACTGCGATGACGTTTTTCACGCCGTTTTCCTTCAACACCCACAGATTCGCGCGGTAATTGATTTTGTGCGGCGGAATGGTGTGGCCATAGCCGTGGCGCGCGAGGAACACGATCTCTTTGCCGTTCAGCACGCCGCGAATCACCGGGCCTGAAGGTTCGCCGTAAGGCGTATGGGTAATCTCCCGCTCGGTGATCGCCAGATTCTTGAGAGTGGTAAGTCCGGTACCGCCAATGATTGCAATTTCTGCCACGTGAGTTTCCTACAGTGTTGTTTTAGGGGCTTCTTTGAAGAACTTCATAAAGTCGCGCGGTGCGTGGCAAGGCGGAAAAGCGCGAAGCAGCGGAATGTACACGTAAGTACATGAGCATGCGGAGCGCTTTTCCAACGCCGCCAGTGCGGCTTTAGGGAGTTCTTCAGAGGTCTCTTTAGTCTTTAGCGGCAAAAATACCTTCCGCATTACGCAAGTAACCTTTGTAGTCCATACCGAAGCCGAACACGTAGCGGTCATCGACTTCAAGACCGATGAAGTCGGCGCGAAAATCGTTCTTGCGGTCGTGCCGCTTGTTGACCAATGCGGCGCTGTAAACTTCACTCGCGCCTTCATCCTTGCAATTTTGCACGATGGCCGCAAGCGTAATGCCTTCGTCCAGAATATCGTCGATGACGATCACTACCCGCCCGCGCAGCGGCACGCGCGGTTTGGCGATCCAGCGCAGCACGCCGCCCTGGGTTTCACCGGAATAGCGCGTGGCGTGAATGTAATCCAGTTGCAGCGGAAAATTCAGGCGCGGCAACAACTGCCCCACCGGAATGATGCCGCCGGTCATCACACACAGAATCAGCGGATCGCGGCCGCCCACGGCGTGTGCGATCTCCTGAGCCATCACATCCATCGCCGCTTGCACTTGCTGCGCGGTGAACAGACACTGTGCCTCGTTATAAACTTGCTGTGCTTCTGCGGCTGTAATCGGCATGAATTTTCCTGAAAATTACCAAACGCGCTAGAGTGTACCATCCCATACTCTGCTGTCTAACGACCGTTCCATTAGGTGGAATCACCCATGACTGCGATGCCGACCCTTTTTGTTTCACACGGCGCACCCACGCTGATCACCGAGCGGGGACGCACTGCGGATTTTCTGCGCGAGCTGCATCAGGTGCTGCCACGTCCACGCGCCATCCTGTGTGTGTCGGCGCACTGGGAAACCGATCAGCCCATGCTCACCGGCAGTGCAGCGCCGCCCACCATTCACGACTTCATGGGTTTCCCGCAAGAGCTGTACGCGCTGCAGTACCCCGCACCCGGCGACCCGGCGTTGGCACTGCGTACGCAAACCTTGCTGAACGCTGCTGACCTTAACGCGACGCTGCATCCGCAGCGTGGCCTGGATCACGGGGCGTGGGTGCCGCTGGCATTAGCCTACCCGCAAGCGGATATTCCCGTGGTACAACTTTCCGTACAACCACAGCGCAATCCGGCACATCATTTCGCACTTGGCCGCGCCTTGCGACCCCTGCGTGATGAGGGCGTGTTGATTCTTGCCAGCGGTGGAGCCACGCATAATTTGCGCGAATTTCGTGGCCAAGCGATTAACACCGCGCCGCCCGACTACGTGCTCGCATTCGACGCGTGGCTGACGGCGGCGATCACGCGCGGCGACGTAGCCGAGCTGCTCGACTACCTGGCCCATGCACCGCACGCGTTACGCAACCATCCGACGCCGGAGCATTTTCTGCCATTGTTGGTTGCATTGGGTGCTGCGAATGCGGCCACCGGTCGTGCGCTGCACGAAGGTTTTAATTACGGCATCCTGTCGATGGCGACGTATGCGTGGAACGATTAACCGGAGAATAATCAGACACTGGGCGGCGCCTCGATTTCCGTCGGCAGATGCACGGTAAAGCTGGTGCCCACGCCGATCTCGCTGTGCACACGAATATCGCCACCCATCAATTGACACAAGCGTCGGCTGATCGCAAGACCCAGACCGGTGCCTCCGTATTTAATCGCGATGGCGCGATCAACCTGCGTAAACGGTTCGAATAATCGCGTGGTCTGCTCGTGCGTCATGCCGATGCCGGTGTCGTTGACAACAAATGACAAGCCCGTGCCGCCCGGCAACGCTTCGCGGCGCACCATCAGCGTGATGCGCCCATGCGCGGTGAACTTGCATGCGTTGCTCAATAAATTAAGCAAGATCTGCCGCACGCGTATCGCATCGGAATACATGGTCCCCAGCGCGCCGTCCACAACCATGTCGAAACGATTTTGATTCTTCACCACCATCGGGCGGATGGTCATTTCAAGATCATGCAACAGCTGCTCAACCGCAAACTCCTCAAGTGAAAACTGGATTTTTCCCGCTTCGATTTTCGACAAGTCGAGAATGTCGTTAATCAGCGTCAGCAGGTGGCGGCCCGACGCGGTTATTTTGCGTAAATCCGCCAGCAACCCGGCATTACCCTCATCGGCTGCCGTGTCTTCCAGCATTTCACCGTAACCGATGATGGCGTTCAGCGGCGTACGCAATTCGTGGCTCATATTGGCCAGAAAAGCACTTTTGGCCCGGCTCGCCACCAGCGCATCGTTATGTGCCATGACCAGCGCCGTGGTGCGTTCACTCACCAGTTCTTCCAGGTTGTCGCGATGGTTCTTGAGTTCCCGCTCGGCGCGTTTTCGCTCGGTAATGTCCTCGCCATAGAGATTGACATAATTGCCTTCAACGACCGGTGCAAACACCACCAGAAACACGCGCTCCAGACAGACCACTTCATATTCCATCGGACTGCCCGCCGCGAGTACCGCGCGCACCATCGCGGCGATTTTCGACGACACATCGACATCGGCGGCGGCGTCCCAGCAACGCAGCAACACTTCCGCCGGACGGTTGGCGTAACTGATCAGGCCAGTGGCGTCCACCCGCAGCACCGGCGCGGGGCTTTCGTCCGGCAGGCGCGCCAGTTCACGAATGCGGGCTTCACTGGCGTGCGCCCGTTCCCAGGCCACATGCTCCTGCGTGATGTCACGCATAAACACGGTCATGCGCTCGGGCATCGGGTGCACGTGGATTTCCAGCCAGCGTTGCGAGGGGGGATAAAACCCGGAAAAAACCTGCACCGCGCCTTCGACCCGGGCTTTTTGCATGTCGTTGTAAAACGCGGTGGCCAGATCCGGAAACGCATCCCGGATATTCTGGCCAATGACAAGCTCCGGCGCTTGATCCAGCAGTTTTCCCGCCTGACGATTGAGGTAGGTGCAACGCCAGTGCGCGTCAAATTCAACATAGGCGTCGGTGGTGCGTTCAAGAATGCCGATCACCTGCCCGCTGCGCTCCTGAATCTCTTGCGCCTGGGTGCGCAAGGTCGCGTTCTGGATGTCGATACGACGCATGTGCAGTCGCAGCGTGTACAGAAAATACATGCTCAGCAACGCAAGCGCGATGATCGCAACGGCGGTTTCCTGCCACACGGCGCGGCCCACGTCCGGCTGCTGATCCGCAGCGGAAAAATCGACCAGTTGCCAGCGAGTGTTTACAACCGGCGCACTGAACACGATGCGTTCACGTTCGGCGGCGCTGATAAAATAGTCACGCTGCAGGGTGTCGCGCGAACCGCGCGCATCCATCTCGATCAGGCCGTCCACCTCACGGTCCAGCAACAGCAATTGATGCCCGGTGAGCTGGTAACGGCTCAAGATCGACGCAATCATGCGCGGATAAAAACTGATGAAGAAAATATGCGGTCGGCGCGCACCCAGATCGACCGGCACCATGATATCGAAATGGTAGCCGATCGCATTTGGATGGATGTAAATATCCGGCACCGCGAGCGCGCTTTGGGTCAGGGCATGTAAATCCGCCTGACACAACTCCCCGACGAACCCGTCAAAATCCGCCGCCACCGGATCGCCGCGATCATTCGCCAGGGTCACCGCGAAGCCAGCGTCGAAATATACTTTGGCGTTCTTGAGTAATTGCCGGTAGTCAGCGATGTGGTTCGGGCCCGCCGCAAGGCGCTGCAACAACACCCGCTCCTGCCCGGCAAATAAATTCACCGCCGTGCGCAAAGCCTGTATCTGCAGGCTGATTTCATGTGCGGCGCCGGTCACTGCACCCTGCACCGTGCTCGCTTGCACGGCCTGGGCATGGGTGTTGCGCCCGTGCGCATTCCACACCAACAAACCGCTGACCGCGCACAGCAAAATCAGCAGCTGCCAGAAAATGCGCCGCCATTGCGCGTAGGAGTTGTTGATGGTTGCTGGTGCGGAGCCTGCCATGCCGGGGCGCCATGAGTTTTCCAACGCAGACCGCAGGTTGTCGGCATAGCATCGGCTAAGTTTAAACCGGGTTGCTGGTGCGGCAACCCGGTCAGATTTCGCGTTGACTAACGCGCACTCAGTACATAGTCGTCAGCATACAACAATTCCACGCGCCGGTTTTCGTCCCAGCGGTGCGGGTCGCCCACCGGCCTATTGGCGCCGAAGCTCGCCACGTTAATTTGCGCCGCAGGTACGCCGAACGCGGCGAGCAGCGCGGCCACCTGCCGGGCACGGCGAGCTGACAAATCCGCGTTGTGCAGCGGCGTGCCACGCTCATCGGCGTGGCCGCTGACGTGCAGCACGTAGCGCGCATTCTGGAGTAGAAATTCAGCATGCGGTTTGAGCTTGTCGGCGTCTTCCGGCGTGACCACGTCTTTGTCAGTGGCGAAATACAGTACCGGCGTCGTGGGTGCAGCGACCGGGGCGGGTTGCGAACCGTTTTGCACCGACGGCGCTGTGGTCATGACGTTTAAGTAATGCAAGCCGTTACCGTCCACTGCGATGCCGTTATCGGTTGCGCCGCGTTCCAGCGCAACCGGCGCAGGTTCCGAGCAGCCGATCATGAGCACCAACGGTAAAGCCGCAGCGGTACAGGTATGAAAAATGGTTTGGCGGGTGTGACGAGCGTTCATGGTATTCCTCCGTTGCGATGGGTATCGCGCGCCATCGGGTTGATGGTGCGCGTGAGGAACATTTAAACGGAGGGAGCGGGCGGCGTGCGGGCGCGCCACTGACAGGCTGACGATCAATACTGACGGATTATGACAAGGGTAAAATTACGCTGAACACGACGCCGGACGCATCAGCACGATTGACCGCCTGCGCACGTCCACCGTGAAACTCCGCAATCAAACGCACGATGTAAAGACCCAACCCCAAATGCGGCTCGTCGCTGCGCGCAACGCGGATTGACACCATCGAATCGAACAATTGTCCGACCATCGCAGCAGGCAACAACGGCCCGGCATTGGCTACGCTCAGCGTAACCTGCGCAGCGTCGGCGTCGAGCCGTATCTGGATGCTGGACCCGGCGGCGCAAAAATCCCGCGCGTTGGCGACCAGCTTGTCGAGTAACTGCGCGATCAGCTCCGGCGCGCCATGCACGCCGAGCGCCTGTTCGGGCGCGTGCCGCTGCACCGTCAACTCGATGGGCTGCGTGGGATGTGCGCAGCGATAACCCTCCACACACCCGGCCACCACCTGCGCCAGATCGAAGCGGCTGCGCGTTTCGGTTTGCAGCGTTTGCTCCAGCCGCGTCGCTTCGCTCATGCGCGCCAGCAGTCCGCTCAGGCGCTCGATGCCGTCGCGCGCGCGTTGTGTAAACACGCGGCGCTCGTCGTCGCTGCGCGCTGCGTCCAGATTTTCCAGTGACGAACGCACCACGGTAATCGGTGTGCGTAATTCATGCGACAACTTGCCAGCCATGGTTTCGAGGTAGCGGTTGTACTGGGCCAGGCGCTCCAGCATGCCTTGAAAGCTGCGAGCGAGATCTCCGACCTCATCACGTCCATCCACCGATATTGTCACGTCCCGCACCCGGCCATCCGTACCGATGGCCTGCTCGGTCGCATCGCGCAGGCGTCGCACGCGCAGCGACAGGCCGGTCGCAACCAGTAACAAGACCGTCGCCGCCAATCCCAATGTCAAGGTGCTGAGATTGATCAGCGTCTCCAGCGCGCTGTTCTGCAAAATCAGAATGCCATTGCTGGTTTCTTCCACCGCCACCGCACCGACCACCGTTCCCTGCGCGCGCACCGGCGCGACGGCCGTGAGGATGCTCGCGCGCCGATCCGGGGTCTGCCGCCAGCGCGTTGCCTCCTGCCCCGCCAACGCGCTGATTACATCGGGCGTCTCCAGCTGCGACGCGGCCGATAAATCGTCCTGGAATTCATCCGCCGGTTGTGTCAACACCAGGCGATACAGTGCGTGAATCAAGCCACTTCCGGACGACGGCGAGTCCTGCGCAGGCTCAACGCTTTCATCGACGTGCGCTTTCAAACCACCTTCCAGCGCAATGACCCGGCGCTGCGTGTCAACCACCCAGGTGCGCGCACCCGTCGGCGTTAAGCCACGCAATAAATTCTGGATCTGCGGTAGCGGCACACCCACGGTATTCAACATTTCCGGGTGCTGTCCCGACGCCGTCCCCAACGATGCCGTCACCCTGCGGGTGCGCGGATCATCGACGTCGTTCACGCTGAAGGCCAGACGCACGCCGAATAATTCCTGCGGAATGCGTAATTCCAGGGTGTAGCCCTGTTTGGTTTCCTGCCACTCGCCTTTGATGCGCGGCTCGGCAATCGGCGCATCGCTCTCCTCCGGCGCAATGCGCTGCGCAATCACCCAGCCCGGCGCGCTGGTCGCGAACCGGTAACGGGCGGGCACACCGGCGCGATCTTGGGTGCTAAGCTCGACATAATCGTTGGCGACGTCGTTTTCGCCACCGGCATCGCGATACACCAGCTTGTCGTCGCGCACCCGGAACAAGGCGTACACATACGCGCGATCACTGCCCAGATTTAAGGTGAAAGACAACGATGCGGGTCGATACACTCCGCGCGCAAACAACACCTGCCCGGCGGCGTAGCTGCGCATACTGTCACGATAGGGCGCCCAGTCGTCGTCGTAGCCATCCAGATGAATCGGCGTGCGCAACGGCCGTACGAACAGATGCTCCGCACCCGGCGCAGTGTCAGCGTCGCGCGGCGCAAACGCCTGCGCCTGATCCGCCAGCACCGCCGCCGCCGCGTGTGCGCGCTCCAGCAACACGGCTTCACGTCCTTGGCGCAGATACTGTTCCATCGCGTTCAGGTAGCGATAACCGGTCCACGGAATCAGCAACAGGGTTAGCGACACTAAAACGAGCTTGATACGCAGTGAAAATAGAAAACGAGGTAACAAGGTTTAGGCCTTAGCGTTTGTGTAGGAGCGCCGCCCTCGGCGCGAT
>JANOOV010000250.1:0-2192 GCA_031421535.1 Gammaproteobacteria bacterium | reverse complement strand
CTAAAATATTCCGGATTCACATTTTTAGAAATGTGCGTTTTGTAAGTGTTCCTTCCCTATCAAGGGAGGAAGGTCACGACTGGATCCATGCAGCGAAAGGAGGGCTTAATGTCTAAAAGTATAGGTTCTTTACATTTTTTATGTTCCATTACTTGCAGCGCACGATACTAGTGATTGGCGCCGATCAGGAGGTGCTCGCGGCAGCGTTCGCGTGGTTGCGAAAAAACCAGCGTGTCGTGTTGGTGACCGTGGCGCGCACCTATGGGTCGTCGCCGCGCCCGGCCGGGTCGTTGCTGGCCGTGAATGATCGCGGCGCCTGGGTTGGCGCGGTATCGGGCGGCTGTGTGGAGTCGCATTTGGTTGCGCGCCTGCGCGCTGCCTGGCCGACGCAGCCGCAGTTGATCAGCCTGGGCGCCACGCCGGAAGACGCCGCGCAACTCGGCCTGCCTTGTGGCGGGCGTCTGGATTTGCTGGTGGAGGCGGTGGACGGCGCGGCTGCGCTGCATGCGCTGCTGCGTGCTATCGACGCGCGCCAAACACTTGCCCGGCGCGTGTGTTTGGCGACCGGCGAAGTCAGCCTGCATCCGGTGTCGCGCACGCAGGAATTTTCCTTCGACACGCATCATCTCGAAAAAGTATTTGGCCCGCAGTGGCGCGTGCTGCTGATCGGCGCCGGACAGTTGTCGCGTTTCGTGGCGCAAATGGCGCTCGCGCTGGACTACGAAGTCGTGGTGTGCGAACCGCGTATCGAGTACGCGCGCCAATGGGATGTCGCAGGCACCAGGCTTGACAATAATATGCCGGATGAAGTCGCCGCCTGCGCGCGCGATGCGCGCAGTGCGGTGCTGGCGCTCACGCACGACGCGGAACTGGATGACCTTGCACTTGGCGTCGCGTTGTCGTCCGAGGCTTTCTACGTGGGTGCGCTGGGTTCAATGGCGAGCAACACTGCGCGCCGCAAGCGGCTGGCGTGGTTGGGGTTGGACGCGCAAGCCATCGCGCGTTTGCACGGGCCGGTGGGTTTGCCCATCGGCAGCAAGACCCCGGCGGAAATCGCCCTTTCGATCCTCGCCGGATTGACTGCCGCCCGTCGCGGTGTGCAATTTCCTCTGGCGGCAATCGCGCCATGATGGTTGGCGTGTTGCTTGCCGCAGGCGGAGGCACGCGCTTCGGCGCGCACAAGCTGCTGCATCCGTTAGACGCGGAAACAACCATTGCCGAACGTGCGGCGGGTAATTTAATCGCCGCGTTGCCAGGCAGCGTGGCGGTGGTGCGACCGGGTGACGTCGCGCTGCATAAAATTCTGAGGGGTCTGGGCTTGTCCGTCGTTGAGTGTGCGCATGCCGCCCAAGGTATGGGGGCCAGTATCGCCTGCGGTGTTTCAGCCACGGTAAACGCGGATGGCTGGGTGATTGCGCTGGCCGACATGCCGTGGATTCGGCCTAAAACCATCTACACGGTGGCGCAGGAATTACGTGCTGGCGCGGGTATGGTTGCTCCGCAATATCAGGGGCGGCGCGGTCATCCGGTGGGCTTTTCCGCAATGTTTAAACACAGTTTGCTGGGTTTGCATCTTGATTCCGGCGCTCGCGATGTGATTGCAGTCGGGCGCGAGAACCTGATATTGACAATTACCGATGATGCCGGTGTGCTGCTGGATATCGATGTTCCTGCTGATTTAAATGCGTGGCGATCATTACAATCTTCCGGCGGAGAGCGTCACGGGAATGTGTAAATCCGGCAAAACCCGACGCGGGTGCTTGCTGAAT
This sequence comes from Gammaproteobacteria bacterium, assembly GCA_031421535.1. Taxonomy (GTDB): domain Bacteria; phylum Pseudomonadota; class Gammaproteobacteria; order SG8-11; family SG8-11; genus UBA6921. Next base: position 423 of record JANOOV010000250.1, on the reverse strand, counting down.
ATCCTGGGCAGTTTCCCGGAGTCTTAAAAAACTCTTAATCATCAACTGCTGCTTCAAGTTACGCCGCAGCTTGACGCTGCTGCATTGTTGATGAATCATGACACGTCTTAATTCTTGTGGCTTCGACTCTTCATGTCATCAACATGTGCGTTACCTGCGATGATTTCCAGGGTGCATTCGTCATCACCGGATACAACCAGACGCAATAACTTTCATCGGATCATTGAGTGGCTTGTTACCAAGCGGGTTAGTCCAAAGTTTTCCGGTGCGAAATAATGCAGGTTGGATTCAGGTCGCGTTCATCTGGCGGTATGTAAAGTCGACAACAAGAACTAATCATGTTCGAAACCTAATAGGTATTCACTCTTGGAGATCTCTATGAAGAAGCAAATTGCAGCATTAATCGCGGTGGGCATGATGTCG
>JANOOV010000249.1:0-4894 GCA_031421535.1 Gammaproteobacteria bacterium | reverse complement strand
GTGGCGAGATTGCCCGGCGAGTTATCGTTTGTCGTGGTGATTCGCAGCGACGAAAAGAAAATAATTGAACCGCGTGATCTGATTAAAACCAACACCCCATTGTGTGGCATGCCCCCGCCCAATCTGGCCACCATCGCGGTGCTGCGGCAATTCAGCAACCCGATCATCCAGCCTGCAATCTACGAGACCTTGGGTTTTCAGGAGGGGTATGAATTATTTCAGGCCGGAAAATGTAAAGCTGCGGTATTCCAGGCTAAATTCGTAGACAAGCTGCCCAAGGCAGAAAAGGCGCAGCTCAAGGTGTTGTTCACCAGTGGTGGTGCACTGCCCGAACAGACCGTCACGGTGAGTGGCCGCGTGACCGAACCGCAACGCGCCATCCTCGCCGCATTGTTAACCCGCCCCGAAGGCCTGCCCGCCACGCAGGAATTACTCAAGCAATTCACCAAGCAGGCCAAACACTTCAAACCCGCGAACAGCGAGGATTACCCCGGCCTTGAAACCATGCTTGAGGAAATGTGGGGGTGGTGATTTTTCGCGCCGGTTACGGTCTTGGCACCACGCCACGCTTCCTAATGTGCTTTACTATTCAATAGATCGTGACCCAGAGGCGGAGGATGCATGGAAACCACGTTGGCCGGTAACATTAACCGCGTTATGTTGGTTGTGTTGTGCAGCGTTTTTTCCGTGCCTGCGCAGGCAAATTTGCTTTTCGCTGCGCCGCCGCGCGAATCGATTGAGCGCGGCGAAGAGCTCTATGGACCTTTGGCGCAACTGCTGACCACCGAGCTGGGGGTCAAGGTAGTGTACGAACATCCGCGTAACTGGAAAAAATACGCGGACAAGATGCAGAGCAATGCCTACGACATTGTTTTTGACGGCCCGCATTTCGCAGCGTGGCGGATAAAGCATCTAGGGCATGTGCCGGTGGTGAGATTGCCCGGCGAGCTATCTTTTGCCGTTATCGTCCCTAAAGGCGCAAAGGAACTAACCATACCGCGCGATCTGGTTAAAACCAATACCCCGTTGTGCGGCATGCCGCCTCCCCAACTGGCGACTATTATGGTGCTGAGGCAGTTCAGCAATCCAGTGATCCAGCCTGAAATATACGAGACTTTGGGGCTTCAAGAGGGATATGAATTATTCCGGGCTGGAAAATGTAAAGCTTCGGTCTTCAATACCAAAATTTTAGACAAGCTGCCCGCCGAAGAAAAAGCGCAATTCAGGGTGTTGTTCACTACCGGTAATGCGTTGCCAGAACAGACCATTACCGTGAGCAAACGCGTGACTGAATCGCAACGTGCCGCTCTTAGCGCATTGTTAACCCGCCCCGAAGGCCTGCCTGCCACTGCGGAATTGCTCAAGCAATTCACCAAGCAGGCCAAACACTTTAAACCCGCGAACGGCGAGGACTATCCCGGCCTTGAAACCATGCTTGAGGAAATGTGGGGGTGGTGATTTTTGGCACCAGCGACAATGGCTGAAAGGACGCGTTAAATCCCGGAACGCTGTACACCAGTTACGGTCTTAGCACCACGCCACGTTTCATTGAGTTCCAGCCAGTGCGCGTTGTCATGCAAAGGTCAGTGGTTCGTAGCGATTGTTGTAACTGCCAAACAAGCGCGTGGCATTCATCAAGTCAACGTTTGTTGGGCGCAGCCTTTCCTGCGGGCGGGACGCCGACAAACCGGCGTGGTGCATAAGTTGGGGACGTAGATTCACGGCAACGAGGGATTTTTTCGAGGCTGACGAGACCGGCTACAAATTGTTATGACAAGGCACGCCCGAGCAGGTCGCGAGCTCATGCGTGTTCGCCATGAGGTGCAGGTTGGGTTGTGCCAGGTACTTTCTTTTTTGGTAGCGTCACGTAAATCTCGAATTCCGCAGCCAGCGACTTCTCCACGCTCTGAATCTTGGCGATCAAATGTTCGTCGAGCAGGTAGCCGCGCGACAACAACAGCACACCGTCCTTGGTCACCAGATCGTTGCTGATCGCCATACCCGCGCGCAGATCGCGCGACGTGACTTTGATGCCTGTTTCGACCGGAGCCGTGAGCGTGTTATCGGCAGTCAAGCCGGAGAATGCGGCCACTACCTTCGGGTCATAACGTTTACCGCTGTTCTTGACAATAAAGTCGTGCGCGTTTTTCGGTGTCATCCTGGTCGCGGTGAGGCTGCCCAGTTGCAGTGCGTCGTAGTCGCTGGCCACAGCAAGAATGCGCGCGCCCAGTGGAATTTTTTCGCCGCTCAATCCGTCGGGGTAGCCGTGGCCGTCCCATAATTCGTGGTGTGAACGGATCAAGCGCCCGGTTTCCTGCAACGGTTCGAGTGTCATGAGCACGCCCTGGCCGATCACCGGATGCTTCAGTACTTCCAGACGTTCGGTAGGTTGCAGTTCAGAAAATGGCGTGGCCAGCAACTTGTCGGGCAGGGCGATCTTGCCGATGTCATGCAGCAGCGACGCGTACCCGACATCCTGCATGTCGGCGTTGCTCATGCCGAGTTTTTCCGCCAATTTCTGCGCCAATTCGGCGACCCGGCGCGCGTGGCCGCGTCCGTTGCGTTCACGCATTTCGATCAGGCTGGAAAATACCTTGACTGATTGCGCATAGGATTTTTTCAGCGTCTCGTGCGTCAGATCCAGTTGATCCATCATTTGCTGGATTTCGCTTACGCGTGCAGCGACCTTGGCTTCCAGTCCGGTGTTGAGCTCGCGCAGCGCCTCGTTCTGTTTGCGCGTGAGCTGTTCCAGTCGCCGGTTTTCATCGACCAGAAATTTGCGTTCGAGGGCATTGTGCACGCTCTGTTTCAGATCGGTGTCGTCCCACGGCTTGTTGATGTATTTCCAGATGCCGCCCTTGTTAACCGCCGCAACCGTGGATGCGATGTCAGCATAGCCAGTGAGCAAAATACGCACCGTATCCGGCCAGCGTGTGGCGACCTGCTCCAGAAATTGCGCGCCGTCCATGTCCGGCATGCGCATGTCGGACACCACCACATCAACCGGCTCCTTTTCCAGTACGCTCAAGCCTTCCGCACCACCATTCGCGGTATGGATGGTGTAGCCGAGCGGGCGGAACAGCCTCTTGAGCGACGCCAGGATGTTCTGTTCATCATCGACGAACAGCAGGGTGGCTGGGGGTGGCGTAGCAGCTTCTGTGGTTTCGGTTTCCATAATCTCGCTGATCATCAGGCGGTTAGGCGGCGGCTTGTTTTTCCGGCTGCCGGATGGGTAGATGAATGCGGAAGCGCGTACCTTTGCCAATCGCGCTTTCCACTTCGATGTGTCCGTGGTGTTTCTGCACGATGCCGTAGGCCAGCGACAAGCCCAGCCCAGTGCCCTTGCCCACCGGTTTGGTAGTGAAGAACGGTTCGAAAATATGCTTCTGGACCTCGGCGCTCATGCCCTTGCCGGTATCGGTAATTTCGATCCAGGCGTTGTCGCCATGTTGCCCGGTGCGCAGGGTGATAGTGCCGCGTGTTTCAATCGCGTGCGCCGCGTTCACCAGCATGTTCATGAACACCTGATTGATCTGCGACGCGATGCATTCGACCTGCGGCATCACGCCGTATTCCTTGATCACCGTGATTTTATATTTGAGTTCGTTGTGCGCGATGTTGAGCGTACTGTCGAGACCGCAGTGCAAATCAGCGATTTGCCACTCGGCGCTGTCCACATGCGAAAATTCCTTGAGGTCTTGCACAATTTTTTTCACACGCCCCAGTCCTTCAATCGATTCCTTGATCAGATTCCCGGTGTCTTCACGCAGGTAATCGAGATCGAGTTTTTTCTTCAGCGCGAGCAATTGCTGCAATGCGTCGCCTTGCGGCAGCTTCGGTTCGAGTTGTTCGTAGACGGCGATCACCTTGAATAGATCGGCGACATAATTCTGCAACGAGCCAAGATTTGAATTTACGAACCCGACCGGATTATTGATCTCGTGCGCCACGCCGGCGGCGAGCTGGCCGACCGAGGCCATTTTTTCCGATTGCAGCAACTGGCCTTGCGCCTCTTGCAGTTTCAGGATCAGCGCGCGTTGTTCGTCTTTTTCCTGGAGCAACGCCGCTTCATGTTGGCGTTGCCGGTCGTGGGTCAGCAGGTTGTCCACCACCAGACTCACCAGCCCGATCATCACCGCGCCGTCGGTGACATCCTGTGGCGTGAACGGTGCGGCGCCCGCAGGCCGGTTGATGCTCAAGGCACCGATAACATGACTGTCCACCAGCAGCGGCCAGCACAGCGCGGATATCGGGCGTCCCGGATTGCTGACCAGACGCATTTCCTTGAAGCGCGGATCGTTGGCGACGTCGCCGTTCAGACACACCGCCTCACGGTATTTCGCCACCCAGCCTAGGACGCGTTCGCCCAGCGGAATTTTCGCTCCGATGAAATTCGCGGCCGCGCCGGTTCCGGCGATCAGGGTCAAGTGTTGTCCATCGTCATCGAGCACTGCGATACTGCCGCTGTGCGCGTCGAACCCGACGGTAATGTGGTCGAGTAATTTCTGGCGCATCGCCGCCGTGTTGGCCAGTGACAATTCCTGGCCGAGCTGAAACAGCGCATGTACCCAATCGAGTTGGCGATCCGGCATGAATAAACCTCTTGCGTAAAACGAGCCTTGCCCCTGGAGAGGGATCGGCTCGTGACATTTATAACGGATGCGGCAAAACGTTACTGTAGGAGCGGCGCCCTCGCCGCGATGGTCGGGCACCCGGAAGCCATCGCGCCGGGGGCGGCGCTCCTACACACGTCCACGCATCACGCGCCGTTGAATAATTCGGCCGCCGCCGTCGCGAGTATTTTCCCGCGCGCATACAGCGCTGCGCGCGCATCGGTGTCCAACGTCAAGCGTGCCAGCACATCGGCGCGGACCTGCAACCAGGCTTGCGCTGC
>JANOOV010000248.1:0-1731 GCA_031421535.1 Gammaproteobacteria bacterium | reverse complement strand
GCAAGAAGGTGTGCCGCTGATCGCATGGGAACGCTTTAACGGAAACAACGCGTTCAGCTTGGTATATGCCAATCCGTGGCGCGGCGCGGCAACACATCTACGCGACGACGAAGCACTGGCCGCACGCTATTATCGGCGCCTTACCACGGCCGATGTTTACGCAGTCGCGCGCGGCAGCACGCGTAATAAGTTCGAAGCGGGCGCCGCATTCTCGCACATCGTCAACGATGCACTAGAATGGCACCTCGAAGCACTGTATCAGCGCCGCTATCAACAGCAGATCAACCCCCTGGCCACGACGTCACCCAGCTCCACCCCGCTCGCCGTGCAAGACCCGCTGACCAGCGTGCAGCAACGGCATGGGCGTAAGGCACTGGCAGGATTCACCTGGACACATAGTTCCAGTGTTACCCTGTTAGCCGAGATCTGGTACGACGGCGCGGCGTATTCTGCGCAGCAATGGCAAGACCTGGCCGCACTCACCCGGCGGCAACGTGCCTTGCTTGCTCAAGCGGAGCTTCCTCGCGCCGCCATTTATGGCAATATCGCGTACAACATGCGCTACTTCGAGCCACCCAATTTGCTGCGTAAAAATATATTGTTGCGCTTGTCCTATACGGGCACGGCGTGGAGTTCGGCACTAGATGTCTTGCATACTCCAGAAGACGGCGGCACGGTCGGCACGGCGGCGCTACGTTATGACGGCAACCGGCAGTACTTTGAATGGGGTGAGCGATCCTTCGGCGGAAAACACACCGCCGCATACCGACTCCTGCCTGAAAAACTGACACTGTACTTCGTCTGGCAGCGCGCCTTGCAATGACACCCGGCCCTACCCAGTGTGGCCCCGCTTTTTGGCTTGCGCTCGGCAAGGAATTTTTGCTGTTGGTGTTTTTCAATTTTCTGATAGCGGCGTTCCTCACTCTATTGACCGAGATCGATCTGCGCACCAACGTCATCTTTGCCCAGTCCATCGGGTTGAGCGTCTTTGCGCTGTCACACCTCCTCAAGCGCGTGCGCGCGTCCCAAGCCGGTGTCCTGAAGGTGCATTTTTTTGCAGTGCCGTTAGGTTCGGTCTGCGGAATATTGATCGGCAGCGTGCTCGCGGATATTTCGCTCATCGATCGGTTCGCGACCCATCCGCAGATCGTCGTAGTCTCGTTCGTCATCGCCTTGGTGTTCGGCACCATCATCTCGTACTACTTTTATTCGCGCGGCGCGCTACTGCAGAGTCAGGCGGCCTTGCAACAAGAAAACCTCAAACGTCTGGACCAGGAGCAACGCCTCACGGAGACGCAACTTAAGTTGTTGCAGGCACAGATTGAGCCGCATTTTTTGTTTAACACGCTCTCCAATGTGGTGGGCTTGATCGAGACCGACCCGCACCGCGCCAAACGCATGCTCGAACATTTTACCGACTACCTGCGTTCCAGTCTGCAACGGACGCGCGTTTCGCAAACAACGCTGGGTGAAGAGCTCGCCCTGGTGACCGCCTACCTTGAAATTCAGACCTTGCGCATGGGCACACGTTTACGTTATCACATCGACGTCGCCACCGAATTACGCGACCTTGCGCTGCCGCCCTTGCTGATCCAACCCTTGGTGGAAAACGCAGTGCAACATGGCTTGGAATCCAAAATCGAGGGTGGCGAAGTGAAGATTAGCGCACAAGCTTCGGGCGGCGAATTGATGATCCAGGTTATCGACACTGGTCTGGGTCTGCGTGCCGAA
>JANOOV010000247.1:0-1528 GCA_031421535.1 Gammaproteobacteria bacterium | reverse complement strand
TCCGGCTAACACCGCCATGCGCTGGACCAAGGGATTGATCGGACGTTGCGCGCCTTTCAAACGGCTCACCGAGGCGTCGTCGTTGACGGCGACGATCAGGCGGTCGCCCAGCGCGCGTGCCTGTTGCAGGTAGGCGACGTGACCGGCGTGCAGGATGTCGAAGCAGCCGTTGGTCATGACAATTTTTTCGCCGTGGGCTTTGGCGTGTTGAACCCAGGTCAGCAATTGCGTTTCGTCGAGCACACCGGTGGGAATGTCGTGCGTGCTGCGGTCTTGCACGGCGATGGCCGCGCGCAGTTCTTGCGGGTTCACGGTGGCGGCGCCGAGCTTGCCGACGACGATTCCGGCGGCGACGTTGGCAAGCGCAGTGGCTGCGGGCAGCGCCATGCCAGCGGCGAGTGCGCCAGCCAGTACGCCGATGGCGGTGTCGCCCGCGCCGGTGACGTCGAACACTTCGCGCGCTTGCGCGGGCCAGAATACCGGGGCGTGATCGCGTTGCAGCAACGTCATGCCATGTTCGCCGCGCGTGATCAGCAGCGCATCAAGCTGCAAGTGTTGGAGCAGGTGTTGACCTTTGCTGACCAATTCGCTGTCGTCGTGACACACACCGACGATGGCACTGAACTCGGCGCTGTTCGGCGTGAGCAAGGTCGCGCCGCGATAGCGTTCGAAGTCGGTGCCCTTGGGATCGACCAGTACGATTTTTCCGGCGGCGCGCGCTTGCGTGATCAACTCCGGCGCGGCGGCCAACGTGCCTTTGGCGTAGTCCGACAGCACGACCACATCGGCGCCGGTTAACAGGCGCTTGAAGCGTTCCAGCAGAGCCTGCGGCGGGTGCGCGTAAAACGAATCTTCAAAATCCAGGCGCAGCAATTGCTGGTGTTTGCTCAGCACGCGCAGCTTCACAATGGTTGTCAAGCCCGGCACCGGTGTGAACGCGCAATCCACGTTTGCGTTTTTTAGAAATTTAATCAGTGCTCGCGCATCGGCGTCGTCGCCGACCAATCCGTCAACCCGCGCCTGCGCGCCGAGTGCGGCGATGTTGAGCGCGACATTACCCGCGCCGCCCGGGCGCTCTTGCGCATCGGTAACGCGTACCACCGGCACCGGAGCTTCGGGCGAGATGCGCACGGTGCTGCCCTGCCAATAGCGGTCCAGCATCAGGTCGCCGACTACCAGCACGCGTGCTTTAGTGAAGTCTGGGACGTGTAATTTCAAAGCATCATTCCTCGAACGCTTCGCACAGCAAATGCAAAATTAAAATATGCGCTTCCTGAATACGCCCGGTACGGGTCGCCGGAATGACCAGCGCGTGATCGACCAACGGCAACAGCTTGCCACCGTCTCGGCCCAGCAAGCCGACGCTGGTAATTTTATGGTCGCGCGCGTACTCGACCGCTTCAATGACATTGGCGGAATGACCCGAGGTGCTGATGGCGATGAGCACATCCCCTGCCCTTGCCAGCGCTTCCAACTGGCGGGCGAACACGCGCGCGTAGCCGTAGTCGTTGCCAATCGCCGTGAGTGC
>JANOOV010000246.1:0-4777 GCA_031421535.1 Gammaproteobacteria bacterium | reverse complement strand
CCGCCCATTTTTTTCATCATTTTCTGCATCTGGGTGAATTGCTTGAGCAGCCGGTTGACGTCCTGCACTTGCGTGCCGGAACCCTGCGCGATGCGGCGCTTGCGCGAGCCGTTGATGATGTCGGGGTGGCGGCGTTCTTGTGTGGTCATGGAACCGATGATGGATTCCAGGCGTTTTAATTCCTTGTCGTTAAACTGGCTTTTCGCGGCTTCGGGGATTTGGCTCATGCCCGGCAGTTTGTCCATCATGCTGGCGATGCCGCCCATGGAACGCATCTGCTGGAGTTGGTCGCGGTAATCTTCCAGATTCAACCCCTTACCCTTGTGCATTTTCTGCACGAGCTTGTCGGCTTTTTCCTTGTTAACACCGCGCTCTACTTGTTCCACCAGGCTGAGCACATCGCCCATGCCGAGAATGCGCGAGGCGATGCGGTCGGGATAAAACGGTTCGAGCGCGCCGGTCTTCTCGCCGATGCCCATGAATTTGATCGGCTTGCCGGTGATGTGACGCACCGACAGTGCGGCACCGCCGCGCGCATCACCGTCGGTCTTGGTGAGGATCACGCCGGTCAATGGCAACGCGTCGTTGAAGGCTTTCGCGGTATTGGCCGCGTCCTGGCCCGTCATACTGTCCACCACGAACAGCGTTTCGATGGGATTGATCGCCGCGTGCAGGCGCTGAATCTCGCCCATCATTTCGGCGTCGATGTGCAGACGCCCGGCGGTGTCAACAATCAACACCTCTTTGGATTGCACCTGTGCCTGCCGCAACGCAGCTTGCGCGATGGCTACAGGGTCTTGCGACGGATCGCTGGGAAAGAAATCCACGCCGATCTCGTGCGCGAGTTTTTGCAATTGCTCGATGGCGGCAGGTCGATACACATCGGCGCTGACCACCAGCACCGACTTCTTTTCACGCTCGGTCAAAAAGCGTGCGAGCTTGGCCACCGTGGTGGTTTTTCCGGAGCCTTGCAATCCGGCCATGAGGATAACCGCTGGCGGCCGCGTCGATAAATCCAGCGCTGCGTTGGTTTCACCCATCACGCGCACCAATTCGTCGCGCACCACCTTCACCAACACCTGGCCCGGCGTCAAACTGCCGGTGACCTCAACACCGACGGCGCGTTGCTTCACCTGGTCGACAAAGTCGCGCACCACCGGCAAGGCGACGTCGGCTTCGAGCAACGCCATACGCACTTCGCGCAGCGTGTCTTTAACATTGTCTTCGGTGATGCGGCTCAGGCCACGCATGTCTTTAACGACACGCGCCAAGCGTTCGGTCAGGCTTTCGAACATGGGTACAACCTCACAGGGATAAATCGAAATGCAGCAGCGCGGGATTATAGGTTAAAAACTTCGCCGCCCGATATTGAATTGATGTCGCGATCCGGCATCGCGACGCGGCATTCATCGAAGATGACCGTTTCCTGCCCGGGCTTGGGATGGCTGATGAGGATTTTTGGCTGGTGTTTGAGCTTGACAATGTCCGCCGCCAGCAGGTTGGGCGTGTAATGGCGCGCCGCCTTGCTCAAGGCTTCTTCGGCATTGGGGAACGCGGCTTCGACCATCAGTAAATCCAGGCGATCATGCCGATTGAGTGCGTCCCACAAAGTATCGTTGGTGGTGGTGTCGCCGCTGAAGGCAAAGGCGCCGCCACGCGAGGTAATGCGATAACCAACGCAGGGCACAATGTGATTCACCGGGATCATTTCCAGTGTGCGGTCGCCGAGTTGGTACACTTCGCCGGGCGTCATGACTTCATAACGCATCACCGGATTTTTCACCGACGGCAGTTTGGCGAAGTCGGGCCACACCGTCCAATTGAAGATGTGCTCTTGCAGCGCTTTGAGGGTGACCGCCTGTCCATGAATCACAATCGGTTCGACGATTTGCGAAAACATGGTGTCGACCAGCAACGGCAAAAACGCGAAATGATCAAGATGTGAATGGGTCAGAAACACATGGCCGATGGTGGCCATTTCGTCGAGCGACAGGTTCCCCACACCGCTGCCGGCATCGATCAGGATGTCGTCATCAACGAGTAATGATGTGGTGTGGCGATCAATTCCGATGCCGCCGCTGCAGCCTAAAATCCTTAAGCGCATTTCGATCCTGATCCGCGTGGTTTTTTAGTGTATCTTCAATAACTAAAAATACTTTAGCTCATCCGTCGATATTTATTTAGCTTAAATAATGTGGCGCAGGTAAACTTTTCACCGCGTACGCTGCGCGCACCCTGAATATAACGACCAATTATCCGTGAACACGAATTTCGCCACCCTGCTCGCCATAGTGACTTATCTGGTTGTGAGCGGTGCGCTCGCTACGCGCCTGTTTGCACGTTTGCCGGCCGAGCACGCACTGATACGTTGGAACAAAATCTGGTTGCTGCTGGTGGCCGGAGTCGGCGCGCTTTTCCACGCGGGCGTGTTGTACGTGAACATCGTCGTCACCGCCGACGGCGGACTGAATTTCGGCTTCTTCAACGCCATCTCCCTGATGACCTGGCTGGCGGCAACACTGATGCTGCTGGCGGCAGCATCGAAACCGGTGGAAAGCCTGGGCGTGGTCATTCTGCCGTCGGCCGCCGTGGCGCTGGTACTGGAACTCGTGTTCCCGTCCACGCATATTTTGCTCACCGCCGAGGCGGCCGAATTACGCTACCACATTGTGATTTCCATTCTAGCTTACAGCACGCTGAGCATCGCGGCGCTGCAGTCGGTGGTGCTGTGGGTGCAGAATAAAGCGCTGCGCGCGAAGCATCCGGGCGGATTCATCCGCGCGTTTCCAGCCATGGAAACCATGGAATCACTGCTGTTCCAGATGATCGCCGTGGGCTTTATGTTTCTCACCCTGTCGCTGCTCACCGGCCTGCCGCAGATTGACAACATGTTTGCTCAACATCAGGCACACAAGACCATTTTGTCGATCATCGCCTGGTGTTTTTTTGCGGTACTGTTGTGGGGTCGTTGGCGCTTCGGCTGGCGCGGCCGCACAGCGGTGCGCTGGGTACTGAGCGGCTTCGTGATCCTGCTGTTGGCTTATTTTGGCGTGAAGCTCGTTAAAGAATTGTTGCTCGGCCGCTGACCTGACGGTCTGCCGCCATCCAGATATTTCATGGGTAACATTTCCACCCACACCCTGCGCATCGGTCTGATCACGCGGGAAAACATTCTGGAAGAATATCGTCGGCGAGTTCACCACCGCCCCGCACGCACGCATCAAATTACGACCTGCTCAGAGCGCCGCATCATGATCAACACTCCTGTCACCCAACGAGTACTCCCCGCCGAATGGGCGCCGCAAAGCGGCGTGATGCTGACCTGGCCGCATGATCGAAGCGACTGGCAGCCGGTGCTGGCACAGATCGAACCGGTTTATGTCAACATCGCGCGTGCCGTGTGCAGACAGCAACGCCTGCTGGTGTGCTGTCGCGACGAAAGTCATATCGACCACGTCGCGCTGCAACTGAAAAACTCGGGTGTTGACCTGCGGCGCGTCAGTTTGCACATGGCGCCGTCCAACGACAGTTGGGCGCGCGATCACGGGCCGATCACGCTGCTGCAAGATGGCGCACCGGTGTTGCTGGATTTCGTCTTCAACGGCTGGGGGAGCAAATACGCCGCTGAGCATGACAATAGAATTACCCGGTGCCTGCACGCCCGGGGCGCGTTCGGCGGGACGCCCATCGTCACCATGGATCTGGTGCTGGAAGGCGGCAGCATCGAATCCGACGGCCAGGGCACCGTGTTGACCACCACAGCGTGTTTGCTGTCGCGCAAACGCAACCCATACCTGACGCGTACGCAAATCGAGCAACGCATGATGCAGTTCTTTAATCTGCAACGAGTGTTTTGGCTTACGCATGGGCATCTGGAAGGTGACGACACCGACAGCCACATCGACACACTGGCGCGTTTTTGCGACCCACACACCATCGCCTATGTGCAATGCACTGACCACACCGACACACACTATCCCGACTTGCACGCGATGGAGCAGGAGCTGCACGCGCTGCGCGACGTGCAGGGAAAGCCCTATCGCCTGGTGCCGTTGCCGTGGCCGCAAGCCAAAACCAATGCCGACGGCAAACGCCTGCCAGCCACTTATGCGAATTTTTTGATTATCAACGGCGCGGTGCTCGTCCCCACGTATCGCGACGCCGCCGACGCTCTTGCACTGACACGTTTGCGTGAATGTTTTCCGCAGCGCGACATCGTGCCCATCGACTGTCTGCCGCTAATCACCCAGTTCGGCAGCCTGCATTGCATCAGCATGCAATTGCCGTCCGGCGTACTGCCTGCGCTTTAATCTATAATATGACCGCAAGCGCAACCCGTAGGCTGGGTTGCTAAACCCAGCCTACGGGTTGCGCGCGATAACGAGGATTTCGTGTGACCAGCATTCTGACCGTGGCGTGTGTACAGCACGCCTGCACTGACGACCGCGACCTTAACCTCGCCGCCAGCATTGCGGGCATCCGCGACGCGGCGCACCGTGGTGCGCGGCTGGTGCTGCTGCAAGAGCTGCACACCGGCGTGTATTTTTGCCAGCACGAAGACACCGCGAACTTTGAACGCGCCGAGTCAATACCCGGCCCTACGACTCACCGCCTGGGCGCACTCGCCAAAGAGCTTGGTATTGTCATTGTCGCGTCGCTGTTCGAACGCCGCGCCGCCGGCGTGTATCACAACACGGCGGTGGTGTTGGAACGTGACGGCGCCATCGCCGGAAAATATCGCAAAATGCATATCCCCGACGATCCCGGTTTTCACGAG
>JANOOV010000245.1:0-5308 GCA_031421535.1 Gammaproteobacteria bacterium | reverse complement strand
TGGAAATACGTTGTGGTGTTGGGGCGACAACTCCTATGGGCAACTTGGAATCCCTTCAAGTCCCACCCGCATTCTTCAACCTGGCCAAGTCGGCGTCGATTCCGACTGGGCCTCTGTTTTCGCCGGGACGAATCATGTTTGTGGCATCAAAACCACGGGCGCATTATTTTGCTGGGGAAGCAACGACGACAAACAATTGGGACGTGGGGAAGACGATCAGCCCGCTGAGTTGCCCCGCTCGGTAGCCGAACCAGGTCCGTGGACCGCAGTCGGCGCAGGGTTAAATCACACCTGCGCCATAAAAAATGATCAATCCCTCTGGTGTTGGGGAAACAATGTTCAGGGTGCATTGGGCAATGGCGGGGCGCAACGAACAACCCATCCGGTTCCTGTACAAGTAAAAGTTCCCCAGAATATAAAGTGGAGCACGGTGACGGCTGGCCAGACCCATACTTGTGCTATCGAGGTTAGGGGGGGCTTGTGGTGTTGGGGCGGCAATATTTACGGTCAAGTGGGAAATGGCGATACCGTGAGTCAATCCAAACCCATACAGATTAAGGAGCCACATATACATATTTGGAAGGCGGTAACCGCAGGGGATTACCACGCCTGTGCATTCGAGCTAACAGGGCACACCTACTGCTGGGGATACAACGCTCAGGAACAATTAGGTGATGGCGCAGTTCTCGATCCTACCCAGCCGGTGCGTGTGCGTACCGCAGATGAAATAAACGATGTCGCGGGAGAAAAAAAGGACTGGCAAATGGTTTTTGCGGGCGGTGATCAAAGCTGCGCCATTGATGAACAAATGGCGTTGTGGTGTTGGGGAAACAATATCCGGTTGGCGTCAGGAAATGGAACCACGGTTGCCACTTCGCACCCGGTGCGCATCGGCAACGAAATCGGATGGAGTACTGTGGCCCTGGGCGGAGCCACGTCGGATAGCTGCGGTTTAAAAGATGGAAACCGTCGGTGCTGGCACAATGGTGTCTGGACCATTCCGAAAGAAACCAATACCTGGGATTCTCTTGTTATGGGAGGTTTGCATTTTTGCGCGCTAAAGACCGGGGGATCTTTACATTGCTGGGGCAGAAACGACGAAGGTCAATTGGGTAACGGTTTAATGGGGGGTACCCTGAATTTATTGAATGCTACCCGGGTCGGCGTCGACACCGACCAATGGCATAGCGTTGCGGGTCGAGACAATTATACCTGCGCCCTCAAAACCAACCCCCTGAATACGCTGAATCGGACGCTCTGGTGCTGGGGAGATAATAACGCGCCGCTTCCCTCCGGGTTTGCGTTAAAAACATCAATACCCGTCGAAATCGGCGACAATGATAATGATTGGGATGTTATTGCATTGGGAAAGCAGCATCACTGCGGAATCAAAACCGATAAGACACTTAAGTGTTCGGGTGACGACACGCTAGGCCAGTCGAATGCCCCGTTTGCAGGTGCTCAATGGGCTGCCGTTATCACCGGAAATGATCATACTTGCGCGGTTCAAAATGACACCCAACGGCACCTGCGGTGCTGGGGTCGTAATGACGAAGGTCAACTGGGGGGTTCAAACTCACCGACCCAAGCAGTAATGATTGAAACAAAGCCCTTTAGCGTGTACTCCTCCTCCGCGCCCGCTGCGGCCGCAGGCGCCAACCATGTTTGCGCGATCAACGCCGACCAGAGTCTTTGGTGCTGGGGCGATAACAGCGCCGGTCAGCTTGGCGACGGCACGGCCTGGGGGGAGCAATGGGTTCAGTTGTGGTGACTAGCGCCTATTCGCCACCGTGCATACCAGGGAAAGCTTCCGGGCATCACTGTCTGCATTATGTATTGCCTTGGCTGCTCTTTCTTTCTTCGGACGCGTGTGCCGCATTCGAACTCGAAGCCTTTCAAACCCATCCCGGCACGCGCGCGATGGGCATGGCAGGAGTATTCGTTGCGCAGGCGGACGACAGCTCGGCAATCTGGTACAACCCCGCCGGAGCAAAATCCGACGCGGCGACGAAGGCGGATATCAGCGTCGAATTCGCAAATGTTCCGGGTGTGAATAACGAGGGTGAGTATTCGCGTAGCGGAGCCGAACTAAAATTTCTCGGCGGATACACGGAAGAACGCTTCGCAATTTTCGGCGCTGCGAATCCCGTCGCTATCGGTGCTGGATATTTCTTGCCGTATCGCACGACGATCTATATTGATGCTCTGCGCCCCGCTATAGATAACCCACTCCCCTACGGCTACGTTGACGTCACGCATCGCCAAGTTTCCGCGTTGGTCGCCGCCGCGCCGATGCCCGGTTTTTCGTGGGGTGCCACCTTGGATGCGATGTGGTCCGAGATCAATTGCCGCGATTACGATCTGTGCGTGAAAAAGAGCGGCCCGACGGGCTACGGCGCCAGTCTGGGTGCGAAATATTCCGTGGCAAAATTCTCTTCGGGCGATGTCAGCATCGCGGCGGCGTGGCGTTCGCGCATCGCGTTACATTACGCAGCGCGTCCCGCCACCGGGCTCGGTAGCGTAATAGAAGACTATCTTCCCGGTCGCCCCGCATCGATTGCATTAGGCATTAATTTACGAACATCAATGCCGTTTGCGATAGTCAATATCAACGCACAAGCGGAACGCATCGGGTGGTCGGACACGACAAAAGACACGTCCATTGCGGACTACGAAAAACTTGGCGCAAGCGCCGAAGCACTGTTCCCGATGCATAACGACAGCACGTTTGCTTTACGCCTGGGTGTCAGTCGCGCTTCCACGTCCGGAGCTGCGTCCGGGGTGCGTATTATCGCGGCAGGTTTCGGCTACAGTTTTGCGCGACATCATTCCATCGATATCGCCTGGGAACGGCGCGCGTTAGGCGCGGAGACGCGCGAAAGTTTTGCTTCATTATCGTATTCGATACAACGCTAGGCGTCGGCCCCGGTCAGAGATTCTGCAGTGTGTTTTTTGAATTTATTTTTAACCTCACCGTGAATTTTTTTCTCCCCTCGTCGTTATAAAAAGCGCACGCGCTTGACACCGTGCCCAGTGCTTTTTGAAAAAGCATTTTTCCTGCCGGATTTTTCAAATTCATTTTTTCAGGACGTCAAGGTTCCTCCGTGTATCGATGGCGCCGCTTCCCGTGGTGCCTGGTCATTACTATCACTTGGAGGTTTTTATGAAAGCACCAAAAATTGTTTCTTATCTTGCCCCTGGCGCCTTGATGCTGACTTGCTTGGCAGGCGGTTGGCCCATGACCGCGCACGCCTATCTACCCGACGCTCGTACTGCCACGCAACTGGTGGTTAGTCCGGAATACAAGGAGGGAGAATTATTGGTGAAGTTTAAAAACACCGTGTATCAAATGCCTTCGATGGCTGTTGGGGTGAACGCCGTGCCGGAGGTTGATTATTTTGAGTCGATACACGTACCTTCAGGAAATTCCAGAGCACTTGCCGAAGACCCATGGCAAATCGCCCGACTCAAACCTGGCAGCAACACATTGAGCGTGAAAGAACAGCTCGCCCGTCATCCCGACGTGGAAAGCGTGGAGCTGAACTACCGCGTCACGGTAGCGCAAATACCCAACGATCCGCGCTTTTCGGAACAATGGAGCGTGCACAACATCGGGCAAACCGGTGGAACCTTCGACGCCGACATTGATGCACCAGAAGCCTGGGACCACACCACTGGAAGCAACCACGTGGTTGTCGCGGTGATCGACACGGGTGTGGATTACACACATGAAGATCTGCGCTCCAATATGTGGACCAACACGAGAGAAATTCCCGGCAATGGGTTCGATGACGACGGCAACGGCTATGTCGATGATGTGTACGGTTATGACTTTTTCAACAACGATAGCGACCCGCAAGATGATTATGGCCACGGCACGCACGTGGCGGGAATCATCGCGGCGACAGGAAATAACGGCGTAGGCATCACTGGCGTTAGCTGGTCGGCGAAAATCATGGCGGTTAAATTCATCGGCGCGAGCGGCTACGGTTTCATTTCGGATGCGGTTCGGGCGATTCGTTACGCCACTACGATGGGTGCTAAGTTAATGAACAACAGCTGGGGTGGTGGTGATTATTCTCCAGCGTTGTACGACGCAATTTCCGAGGCAAATTCGGCCAGCGTATTGTTCGTTACGTCCGCAGGCAACGAAGGCATAAATACCGATTTCAATATCCGCTTTCCCTCGGGTTACGACGTTCCAAATGTTGTTTCGGTTGCCGCAACCGACCACCGCGACAATAAAGCTTCATGGTCTAACTACGGAGCAACCTCAGTAGAGCTTGGTGCGCCAGGAGTCAACATTTTATCGACCACACCCCGTGGTGGCTGTGCGTTGTGCGACCCCACCGGTTATGGGTATATGAGCGGAACATCCATGGCCGCGCCGCAAGTGGCTGGTGTGGCCGCCTTGATGCTCAGCCAGGCGAGTTGGTCGCCCGCCGAGTTAAAGCAGCGGCTGATGGATTCGGTTGATGCGCTACCCTCCCTGGCAAGACTCACTGTCAGCGGCGGCCGCCTGAATGCGAATCGTGCGGTTCGTGGCCTGACTCCGCAGCTACCGGACTTGGTGCTGGGTAATCTCAGCGGCCCGATCAGTGTAAAAGCTGGCAGCTTCATCAACCTGAATACACGACTCGATAATCTGGGTCGAGTCACAGCACCGTCGGTGCTAACGCTCTTCGCGTTATCAACGGATCCCATAATTACCTGGGCCGACATGTGGCTGGGATGCTGCTACTTTACGGATCTCGCACCCGGAAATTCCGTAAATATCAGCTCGGCATTTGGCATATCAAAAGATATTGCGCCCGGGACCTATTACATCGGAGCCCTCGTTGATTTCATTCACATGGTGGATGAGCTCGACGACAACAACAACTCCCGCTTAATCCAAATAGAAGTTTTGGCGCCCTAAGCTGCATTGTTCGGCGGTGGCTTGCGCTAGGCAAGAACTGCCCTCACCGTTCTCCGGCCCACGGCAGGATGCAAAATCCTGTCGCGGGTCGGCCCCATCCGATGATGCCGCCCGTAAAAATACCCCACACGCGCACCGCCGTTGGAGATTGCGCGCGCATCAAGGTTATAATGCCGCCCTTTGCGCGAGCGAGCAGGCCTTTCGTGTACCGACCCAAAACCGACAAAGAGCTACGCGCGCGCGTCAAGCTGCTGGGCAATTTACTGGGTGACGTGCTGCGGCAGCACGCGGGCGAACACGTTTTCGATGCGGTCGAAACGCTGCGTACCGAGCATATCCGCCTGCGCAAGCGCGACAACGCGCGCAAACGTCGTGAACTGACCCGTCTGC
>JANOOV010000244.1:0-8215 GCA_031421535.1 Gammaproteobacteria bacterium | reverse complement strand
ACACTAACAAGCGGCGCAAAGAAGAAGCCACCAAGATCCACCAGCTTCAAGCTGCCTATAGCGAAACCGTGCCGTTCGTGCTGTTTCTCTGCGGCTACTTTGGTAGCGACTACCTGGGATACGAAGCCGCCGAGGGCATTGATTGGGTCTGGGAGCATCGCATCGACGACCTTGTGAAACTGGGACTGTGAATCGCATGATCGCTTACGACCACAACTTGATTGAATCACGGCGCCTAACCATTCAGGCGGACATTGATTCCCGCAAGTCGGCAGCAGAGCGCAATCGTCTTGGCCAATTCGCGACGCCCAACGCCCTCGCCGTTGAAATCGCCCGCTACGTCAAATCAGTTCTTGTCCAGACCAAAGGCCGTATTCGCTTTGCCGACCCTTCTATCGGTTCGGGCAGCTTCTTTTCGGCGGCGCTTGCTGTCTTTGGCTCCAAGCGAATTAGCAGCGCCGTTGGAGTCGAGATCGATCCCGCCTTCGCCGACGCCGCCCGCAATCTGTGGGTCGATGCCGGGCTTGAGGTTGTGCACGGGGATTTCACGCGAGTCATTGCTAACGGCTCATGCCCACCCGCGCCCAACGTTATCTTGGCGAACCCGCCCTACGTCCGACACCATCACCTGAGCCGCGAGGACAAGGAGCGCCTCCAAGACCTCGCATTCAAAATGACCGGGGTTGAAGTCAACGGCCTTGCGGGCCTGTACGTTTACTTTCTGTTGCTCGCCACGGCGTGGATGGAAGACGATGGAATTGCCGCGTGGCTCATTCCCTCGGAGTTCATGGACGTCAACTACGGCGCAGCCCTCAAGAGCTTCCTCGCGGAGCGCGTAACGCTGCTCCGCGCCCACCGCTTTGACCCCGACGATGTGCAGTTCGGTGATGCTCTGGTGTCGTCGGTTGTGCTGGTGTTCCGCAAGGCGTCGCCCCCCGCCGCTCATGCCGTCGAGTTCACCTTCGGCGGCACACTGGCCGAGCCACACGCCTGCGACCTCGTCCCGCGTGAACAATTGCGCGCGGCTCGCAAGTGGACCGGGTACCCGAGCCACACCAAGAACGACCGGCACACGCTTAGCGACGGTAAAGGTCCGATGCTTGGCGACTTCTTCCGCGTCCAGCGGGGCATCGCCACCAGCTGCAACAAGTTTTTCGTGCTCGACCGCGCCCTTGCTGCGAGCCTCGGATTGCCGGGCCAATACCTCCGTCCGATTCTTCCCAGCCCGCGTCACCTGAAGACCACGAGCATTGACGCTGACAGCGACGGCTACCCATGCATCGACCGCCAACTGTGCGTGATTGATTGCGATCTGCCCGAATCAATAGTCGAGTCCAGGCACCCGGCGCTTTGGGAATACCTGCAAACCGCGCAGTCGCTCGGCATCATGGACGGTTATCTGATCGGCAAGCGCAGCCCGTGGTACAAGCAGGAACAGCGCAAGCCCACCCCGTTTCTCTGCACTTATATGGGCCGTGGCGCGCACGACAAATCGCCGTTCCGTTTCATCTGGAATCGCTCGAAGGCGATTGGAACCAACCTCTATCTCATGCTTTATCCGCAGAACAATCTTGCGGCGATGCTGTGCCGACATCCCGAGCGTGCCGAAGCCGTGCACACGTTGCTCGGTCAAGTCACTGGTCATGAACTTCGGGGCGAAGGCCGGGTTTACGGCGGCGGGTTGAACAAGATTGAGCCTAGCGAACTGGCGCGCATTTCGGCAGTATCTTTTGTTGAGCTTTGGCCGGAGATCAAGTCCGATGCGCGGCAGCAGGGAGAACTTTTTGGCTAAGCGTGAAATAAACACCGGGGGTGTCGAATAAAGTGTTGCACTAGACGATAATTCCGCGCGGTGGGCATCACCCACCGGCATCACGAACTGGAAACCCCATGAGCATCCTCATCGACAAAAACACCAAGGTCATCTGCCAGGGCTTCACCGGCAGCCAGGGCACGTTTCATTCCGAACAGGCTATCGCATACGGCACCCAATTTGTCGGCGGTGTGACGCCCGGCAAAGGTGGACAAACGCATTTAGGCCTGCCGGTGTTTAACACGGTGCGCGATGCAGTGAGCGCCACCGGCGCCAGCGCGACGATGATTTTTGTCCCGGCGGCATTTGCAGCCGACTCCATTCTGGAAGCGGCCGATGCCGGTATCCAAGTGATCGCCTGTATCACCGAAGGCATCCCGGTGCTCGACATGCTCAAAGTCAAAGCCGCACTGGCGGAATCAACGTCTTATTTGATCGGCCCGAACTGCCCCGGGTTGATTACACCGGGCGCCTGCAAAATCGGCATCATGCCCGGCGCGATCCATAAACCCGGCGGCATTGGCATTGTGTCGCGCTCTGGCACGCTCACTTACGAGGCCGTGCACCAGACGACGTTGAGCGGTTTGGGGCAGAGCACCTGTGTCGGTATCGGCGGCGATCCGATTCAGGGCATGAATTTCATTGATTGCCTGGAGCTGTTTCAGCGCGATACACAAACGCGCGGCATCATTATGGTGGGCGAAATCGGTGGTAGCGCCGAAGAAGAAGCCGCTGAATATATCAAGGCGCACGTCACCAAACCGGTGGTGGCCTACATTGCTGGCGTCACCGCACCGAAGGGTAAGCGTATGGGCCACGCCGGGGCCATCATCGCCGGCGGCAAGGGCACGGCCGAAGGAAAAATCGCCGCGCTTGAAGCGGCGGGCGTGACCGTCGCACGTTCACCGGCGCAGATGGGCGCGCTGATGGCGCAGCGCTTGGTGTGAAAAAATACGGTGCAACGATTATGGAACAAAGAATGACCATGGAATGGAGTATCCCTTCCCCCTGCAAGGGGGAAGGTTAGGATGGGGGTGATGAAAAAAACCGTGTGCTTGCTCACCCCCATCCGGCAACTGCTCCTGTGTTGCTCTAACTTCCGCCATCCATGGCGGTCGCCTGCCTTTCCCCTTGCAGGGGGAAGGAGTTTCGTTCTTAGCATCGTCACGAGGACTGTCCTCGTGACTAATCAGAGCGCCGTATGACCCAACATCTCCGTATCGCGATGGCCCAGCAAAACTTGCTGGTCGGCGGCATCACGCGCAACGTCGATGCGTGCATCGCGACGCTTAAGCGCGCGCGTGATGATCTGCACGCCGATGCAGTGGTGTTTCCCGAACTTACATTGTCCGGCTATCCGCCCGAAGACCTGCTATTGCGCGCCGGGTTTTTCCGCGATGTCGAGCGTGGGCTGCGGCGGTTATGCGCCGCCGTGCAAGGTATCGATGTGATCGTCGGCTATCCCGAGCAAACCCCGCTGGGCGTGTTCAACACCTGCGCCCTATTGCGCGCGGGTGCCGTCGTCGCCACGTACCACAAGCAACATTTACCTAATTACAGCGTGTTCGATGAGAAGCGTTACTTCGTTGCCGGGCATGCGCCCTGTGTGGTGGCCATCAAAGGCGTGCCGGTGGGATTGACCGTGTGCGAAGACATCTGGCTGTCCGGTCCCGCAAAGCAAAGCGCAGCGGCGGGTGCGGGTTTAATTGTCAACATCAACGCCTCACCGTACCAGTTGCATAAAGGCCGCGAGCGCGAAGACAGCGTGCGCCGCCGCGTAACCGAGGCAGGCGTGCCGGTGATGTACGTGAATCTGGTCGGTGGACAAGACGAGCTGGTGTTTGACGGCGAATCGTTTGTGATGAACGCGCTTGGCGAGGTCACGCAACGCGCTCCAGCTTTCGTCGCCGGGTTGTACGTGGCGGAATTCGCGTGCGACGCGCAGTCGGTGACGCCGCTGCCTGGCACCTTGAGTCCGGTATTGAGCGAAGCGCAAAGCGTTTACGAAGCCTTGGTACTGGGTGTGCGCGACTACGTCGAGAAAAACGCTTTCAGCGGTGTGGTGCTGGGCTTGTCCGGCGGTGTGGATTCAGCGTTAACGCTGGCGATTGCGGTCGATGCTCTGGGTAAGGAGCGCGTCGAAGCGGTGATGATGCCGTCGCGCTACACGGCGGCGATGAGTCTTGCGGATGCGCAGGCGCAAGCTAAAACCTTGGGCGTGGACTACCGGGTGATTTCCATCGAAAGCGTGTACGGCGCGTTTCTTGACAGTTTACGCGACGAGTTCGCCGGGCACGCCCCCGACGTCAGCGAAGAAAATATTCAGGCGCGTTGTCGCGGTGTGTTGCTGATGGCGATCTCGAACAAGAAGCGCAAGATGGTGCTGACCACCGGCAACAAAAGTGAGATGGCGGTGGGCTATGCTACACTTTACGGCGACATGGCAGGGGGCTTCGACGTGCTCAAAGACGTGCATAAAACGCTGGTTTACCGGCTCGCGGCGTATCGCAACCGCATCGCGCCGGTGATTCCGGATCGGGTGCTTGAGCGCGCGCCATCGGCGGAATTGGCGCCGGACCAAACCGACCAGGACAGCTTGCCGCCGTACGCCGAGCTCGACGCGATTCTCGAACGTTACATTGAGCAGGACATGAGCAACGACGAAATCGTCGCTGCGGGTTACAACGCGGTGACAGTGCGCAAAGTCATCAGCATGGTTGACCGTAATGAATACAAGCGCCGCCAAGCGGCGCCCGGCGTGCGCATTTCGCGGCGCGCCTTTGGCAAGGACCGGCGTTATCCCATCACCTCGGGTTATTTGGCGGAATCAAATCACGAGACATCAACGAGAGACATACCATGAAAAAAATTGACGCAATCATTAAGCCCTTCAAACTCGACGACGTGCGCGAGGCGCTGTCGGAAATGGGCGTCACCGGCATGACCGCCATTGAGGTGAAAGGCTTTGGGCGGCAGAAGGGGCACACCGAGCTGTATCGCGGCGCCGAATACGTGGTGGATTTTCTGCCCAAAGTAAAAATTGAAATCGTCGTCGCCGACGAACAGGTGGACCGCTGCATCGAAGCCATCACCAATGCCGCGCGTACCGGCAAGATCGGCGACGGCAAAATTTTCGTCACCACAGTCGAAAAGATCGTGCGCATTCGTACCGGCGAAATGGATAACGACGCGATCTAAATCGAAGCACGCTTGGCGGGTTACGCAAACGGCTAACCCGCTCTAGATTTTATTCTGCGCCAGTAATTCCTTGATCTCCCCCAGCTGTCGATCCTGCGGAAAATTCAGTTCCAGGATACGCAGGCTGTCGCGCGCGAGGTCGTCCATTTTTAGCTCGTGATACGCACGCGCCATCAGGGCCAATGCATCCGCCACCGTGGCGGTGCGGGGATAATGTTCTACGACGTATTTGGCGCGATTGGCGGCGGCGACGTACACGCCGCGTTGCAAATAATACTGCGCTGAATCGTATTCGTGACGGGCCAGCAAATTGCGCAGGAAAATCATGCGCTGGCGCGAGTCGGGTGTGTATTTACTGTCGGGATATTTTTTCAGCAGCTCGCTAAAAAAATCGTAAGAACGTTTGGCCATGCCCGGGTCCATGTGGGTGGGATTTTTGCCGACCAGTTTTTCGGTGTTGCCGGGGCCTTCCTGAAAGGTCGCCAAGCCTTTCAGGTAATAAGCGTAGTCCACGTTCGAGTGGGTGGGGTGCAGCTTGATGAAACGATCCGCCGCCGCGACTGACGACTCGATTTCGCGCGATTTGTAATATGCGTAGGCGGTTTCAAGTTGTGCTTGTTGTGCGTAGCGTCCGAATGGGAAGCGGGTCTCGAGTTTTTCAAAGTATTTGACGGCGGTATCGTAGTCGCCGCCTTCCAGCGCGTTTTTGGCTTCTTTGTAAAAATTTTCAGCGGTCCATTCGGCGGTTTCGTCTTTGTCATCCGGCGTGGCAGAGCAGCCAGTGAGCAAAACACAGCCGAGCGCAATACTGAGCGTGCAACGAAAGAGGAGTGACATGCGAGCGAAAAGATCCATCGTAAGTGATCAAGGGGATACGGCAAATGCGGTAGAATTATACCCGTCTTTACCCACGAAGCCATGACTGCATGCTGCCTGCCGAACTGAACCACGAACACAAATTCGCGCGCGTGCCGTTTGACCTGTCGGGGAAACGGCTCGATCAGGTGCTGAGTGTGTTGTTTCCCGACTATTCGCGTTCGCGCCTGCAACAGTGGTTGCTGCACGGTCACGTGCAAGTGGATGGCAGCGTGTGGCGCGCGAAAGACAAAGTCAAAGGCGGCGAGCAGATCGCCCTCACCGCCGTGATCGAGCGGCAGATTGCGGATGCGCCGGAGGACTTGCCGCTGGAGGTGGTATATGCCGATGAGCATCTGATCGTCGTGAACAAACCCGCTGGTCTCGTAGTGCACCCGGCGGCCGGTAATCGCGTGGGCACCATGCTCAATGCCTTGCTGCATTACGCGCCGGAGCTGGCGCAATTGCCGCGCGCCGGTATCGTGCATCGTCTCGACAAAGACACCACCGGCTTGTTGGTAGTTGCGCGCACCTTGGAAGCACAAACCAAACTGACCACGCAGTTGCAGGCGCGCAGCGTATCGCGCGAGTACGACGCCGTGGTGCTCGGTGTTGTCGTTTCCGGCGGTACAGTGAACGCGCCGCTCGGACGTCATCCGGTCGAGCGCAAGCACATGGCGGTGCGAGAGGGTGGGCGCGAGGCGATTACCCACTTTCGCGTGGTGGAACATTTTCGTGCGCACACGCACTTGCGCGTGCAGCTTGAAACCGGACGCACGCACCAGATTCGTGTGCATCTGGCGCATATCCATTTTCCCATTGTCGGCGATGCGACCTACGGCGGACGGGTGCGCTTGCCGCCACGCTCTTCGGTAGAATTCACTGCCGCGTTGCGGCAGTTCCCGAGGCAAGCGCTGCACGCGTCGCGCCTGTCGCTCGACCACCCGGCGAACGACAAGCGTATGCAATGGCGCGTGCCGCTGCCGCAAGACATGCAAGACCTGCTCGCTGCGATGCGCGACGATGCGCTCCCCTCTGAAGAATAAATAACATGACATGGCGCCCGTGGATCACGCCCGACTGGCCCGCACCCAAACAGGTGCGCGCGCTGAGCACCACGCGCAACGGCGGGCACAGCATCGCGCCGTATACCAGTTTCAATCTTTCGGACACCGTCGGCGATGCGCCCGGCGCAGTGGCAAAGAATCGCGCGCAGTTGCATGCGCAGGCGGGCTTGCCATCGGAACCGCAGTGGTTGCGGCAAGTGCACGGCACGCGCGTGCTTGATCTCGACATTTCAGTAACCGAATCCGCAGCGCCAGCGGAAGCCGATGCGGCTGTTACCACGAAGCACGGCGTGGTATGCACGGTGCAAACTGCCGACTGTCTGCCGGTCTTGTTATGCGACGTCGCCGGTACCCGGGTAGGCGCGGTGCACGCCGGGTGGCGCGGGCTCGCGAACGGCGTGATCGAAGCAGCGCTGACGCGCCTGGAGACACCGGCCGCGCAGGTTCTCGCGTGGCTCGGCCCCGCCATTGGCCCTGATGCATTCGAAGTCGGCGACGACGTACGCGATGCGTTTGTGAACTCTGCTGCCGAGGCAAGCGATTGCTTTCGCGCGCACGCACCCGGCAAGTGGTACGCGGATTTGTATGCACTCGCACGGTTGCGGTTGCAGCGCGCGGGCGTCACGCGGGTGTACGGCGCTGGGTGGTGCACGTTCAGCGGCGCGCAAGAGTTTTTTTCGTATCGCCGCGATGGCGTCAGCGGACGCATGGCGACGTTAATCTGGCTGGAATAATTTCCGGTTTACAAGCGAGTTAGGCATGAACACCACCATCATCCATACCGATCACCTTGATGCGCACGACACTGATGCCATCACCCGCGCCATCCCCGGTGAGCTGGAAGCGCGCAGCGGATTTCATCGCCTGCATCACGCGCAACCTGCCGACCAAGAAGCCGTCGAACATCTGCGCGCGCAATTGAATTACGATCTCAACCCGCTGCCGCCGGGTTTCGATCCTGCGCAAATCCGCCTGCTGGTCACCGACATGGACTCCACGCTGATCAACATCGAGTGCATCGACGAGATCGCCGACTTCGCCGGACTCAAACCGCAAGTCAGCGCGATCACCGAAGCCGCGATGCGCGGCGAATTGAATTTCGAACAGTCACTGACGCAGCGCGTGACGCTGCTCGCAGGTCTTGACAGCACGGTGTTGCAGCGCGTCTACGATGAACGTTTAAAACCCAATCCCGGCGCGCAGGCGATGCTTGCGTGTTTAAAACAACGCGGCATAAAAACCGCCGTGGTGTCGGGCGGCTTCACGTTTTTCACGTCGCGTC
>JANOOV010000243.1:0-1608 GCA_031421535.1 Gammaproteobacteria bacterium | reverse complement strand
CGTGAAGCCGCCGTTGACTCCCTAGCCGAAATTGGTGGTGCGGATGCTACGCACGCCCTGGCCGGGGCACTTCGCGACAGCGATCCGCATATCCGTGAGCAGGCGATCGAAGCTTTGGGCCAGGCTGGAGGAAAGGTTGCCTCCGGGCTCCTGCAACAGGCGCTGACGGATGAGGTTGGCTTCGTTCGCCAAGCCGCCATTGAAGTCTTCGAACAACTTGGAAGCGGTGCGCAGTGAGCATTGTGGAAAGCTAAATGCAGAAAGCGATGCCACGGCGCCTAACAACGAATGAAGCAGACGGTGGCGGCAATCAACCCGCTCCGGCTACCGTCGCGATGCTGGACAGAAAATGTTCATTTTTCCATTTCGTCATTGAAGTAGCCGAGCGATGCGATGGCGCTTTGCTTAACGGCCCTGCTCACAGGTATGAGTTTGAACAGCTGCCCGACTTTCAGGTTCAATGCAGTGGTCCGGATTGTCATGCGGGTGGGGTCTTGGTCGCTCCGCTCTTTCAGGAGATGCTGGGCGACCATGAAACCGAACGATTGGTGATGGAAATGTGTCCTGGAAGAGTTCCGTTAACGAATAAGAAAACCGTGTACGTTAAATGCCAAGGTATGTTTTTTATTCGATTGCATTGCATTCGCCGCGGCGCTGCATAAACTTCTCTGCTTGTCCTGGGATTCGTCATACCGTCTGACGCGATGGCCTCCAGGGGGCGTGAGTCGGGGCGATACCCTGGCAATCGCGCCGTGGCAGACCCCTAACGCGCTTCAAATCGGCGCAATTGTTGACCTACGGCCAGACGTGCCCCCATCCACCCCAACGCCGCCCCACCGCAGGCTACGATTAAGCCCAAACCAACACCCAGGCCACTCAGGGCGAAGCGGCTGCCATACAGCCCGGCCAGTTCTTGGGTGGGTCCATTCAGGAGCCACAAACTGCTATCCACCAGGATCCAAGCCAGCAGGCCGCCGAGCAGACCTTGCAACAGGCCGGAGTAGAGAAACGGCCTGCGAATAAAGGCCGGCGTGCCACCCACCAGTTGGACAATCTCGATTTCAGTTTGGCGATTGACTACCACCAAACGGATGGTGTTACCAATAATCAATAGAACAGCGAGCGATAGCAGAACGCCCAGCAACAATACCGCGTGCTCGGCAAGTTGCAGAACGGCTGTCAGGCGTCGTAGCCACTCAATGTCTAGCTGCGCCAAGTCCACTCCGGGCAGGCGACTCAGGCTGGCGACCAGGGACTCGATCGCGAGCGGGTCGCTTGCCGCCGGGCGCACTAACAGTACGGCGGGCAACGGATTGCTGTCCAAGGCATTAAGCGCGGCACCGAAACCGGATTCGCGTTTGAACTCAGTGAGGGCCGCTTCTCGAGTGATGTATTCAACGCCACTCACAGTGGGCAGTGCGCGGATTTGCTGGGCTAGTTTGTGCGCGCCGGCCTCGGCAACATCGCGTTTCAGAAACAACGAGACTTGCGCGCCGCGGTCCCAGCCAGTACTGAGCCGTTCCAGATTATTGAGCACAACAAACAGACCGCTCGGCAAAGCGAGAGTGATGCCGATGGCGGTGAGGGTGAGGAGGGTCGCAAGCGGCG
>JANOOV010000242.1:0-7022 GCA_031421535.1 Gammaproteobacteria bacterium | reverse complement strand
GTGAAGTGGGTTGACACCGAACCGGCAAAAGAAAAAAAACGGGCAGACGAGGCGGGGCTGCGCGCGCTGTATCCGGAATAGTTTGCTGCGATGCGGTGTCGTCTTGATCGCTGCCCGGCGGCGTTTCCGCTGCTGTACATTTTGTGAAAGTGGAGCGACTATGCACAGGTAAAGTCGCGAACCATTGGTAAAGAGTTGTTGTCGAACCTCGGCCATTTAACGTTTTAGGGCATCCTGTTAGTGAGAATGATCTTGCAACGCAAACCACACCGCATGCTCAGTATGTTTCTCATCTGCGTGATGGCGTGGTTTCCATTGCTCAGTGTGGCGGGTTTGGCCTGTGGCGATGCCCCGGCGCAAGCCGATAGCCACGCGCATCATGCGCAGTCCGGCGATATCTCCGATCAAAATCACCAAATCCATTTGTGCCATAGTGTTTGCGCAGCGTGCGCTTTATTATCGCTGTCGTCCCCGCTGTTGCAGTATGCTGCGGCGCATCCGCTCAAGGGCGGTATTTCTGCAAAAGTGCCGCGTCTTGATCTGCCCCTGCACGACCGTCCTCCGCGTTTAATCTAAACTTCCGGTAGCGTGCGCCATGCGCACGAATCCCAGACAGTTCCGGTGCGTCATTGTGCGCACGGCGCACGCTACGCGTTGCGCCGACACGTTTTCATAGCGTAATTTGCAGGAGTTTACGATGGACAAAAATCCAGATTCCCCACGTCCTACCGACGCGGAAGGTGAGCATTCAACGTCGCGACGCGATTTTTTGCGCGCCGCCGTCACCGGCGGTACGTTGCTGGCGGGCAGCGCCGCATTGGCGGCCACGGCGGGTCGGCCCGCGCTCACGGCGCAGGATTACGGCATCAGTGCGCCGCACGCCTATGAAGGCGGCACGGGTTCAATGATGTACATGCCAGGCCATGACATGGCGGGTGCGCGCACCGAACCGCCGGGGGCGCCGCGCGACGACGAAGTGTCGTACCGCGAGTTCGATCTGGCGTTTGAAACGGTCGAACACGAGTTGCTGCCCGGCGTGAAAATGCCCTGTTTTGCTTTTAACGGCCAGGTGCCCGGCCCGCTGTTTCGGGTGCAGGAAAACGACTGGATCAAAGTGAACGTGCGCAACCACACCGAGGAAATGCACACCATTCACTGGCACGGCGTGGACCTGATTTACACCATGGACGGTGTGCCGATGGTGAGTCAAGACCCGATCCATCCCGACGAAACCTTCGTGTATCGTTTTCAGGCCCGGCCGATCGGCACGCATTTTTACCATTGCCATTGGAGCACGCCGCTGCACGTCATGAGCGCGCTGCATGG
This sequence comes from Gammaproteobacteria bacterium, assembly GCA_031421535.1. Classification (GTDB taxonomy): domain Bacteria; phylum Pseudomonadota; class Gammaproteobacteria; order SG8-11; family SG8-11; genus UBA6921. The sequence goes on along the minus strand of JANOOV010000242.1, from coordinate 5,696 downwards.
GGCCTTCATCATCGATTCGATCAACGATCCGATCCGGCAGAAATTCCCCTACACGCGCGAATATGTGCTGGCGCTGGAAGCCTTCGATGTGAACTTCGCACGCACCCACATGAACGAACTGCTCAAAGGCATGAAGCGCGTGAACCAGTTGTCGGCAAATCAGGCGCTCACGCCGATGACACACGGATTTTTCAAACGCTACGAAGATTTTCTTCAGGCGATGGAAGGTGGCTGGCGTCCACCCTACACGCGCGGTAACGCCGAGGTGACCGACATCAAGCCGCAGTTTTTTGCCATCAACGGTAAATGCTATCCGGCCACGGTCGCCGAGCACGGGCACATCAAGATCAAGCGCGGCGAGTACATCCGCATCCGCCTGATCAGCGCGAGCTGGCAGCATCACTCCATGCATTTACACGGTCACCAGTTCTGGGTGGTGGCGGAAGACGGCAACACGTTGCCGTATTTTAAGCGCGTGAACACGCTGGACGTGGCACCGGGCAAGACCTTCGACATCATGGTCTACGGCGACAACCCCGGCTTTTGGGACTTCCATGATCACAACGAACTGCACACGCGCAACAACGGTATCTACCCCGGTGGCATGATCACCATGATGGAGTACGAAGACATGGGCACGCCACCCTATGTGCCTTCATATTCCATAAACCAGTGAGGAGGGCCGGATGAAGACATTTAAAATAGTTACCGCCGCCGTGCTCGGATTGGCGGCAAGCGGCAGCGGGGCGCTGGAGATCGATCCGAACGTGATTCCGGAAATCAGCCTGGGTGGACGGATGCTGGCGACGGTTGATTGGATGCGCGTGACCGACGCGGCGGGCGAGGTCGAGCGTGCTTCGGCGTTGAATGTTTCCGACAGCAGTCTGGTGCTGGGTTTCAGCAAATACCTGTTCTCGGATCCCAACTACGGCTACGCCACGCTCGGTTTCAAAACCTCGGAGGACGGTAACGACCTGAAAGACGATATTTATTTTCACGAGCTGTCGGTCGGGATCGGCGGGCCGCGTTACGAGATACGCCTGGGCCGCACGCGCTTGCCTAATACCTTGCTGAGTTTTCCCACCGTACGCGACGATGACCTGCTGGCGTTTACCGTGGTGGGCAACGGCGCGTCCAATACCCATGCGGTGGAATACCAGCAGTTCGGCGGGCAGGCGGCGGCGCATTGGTGGCTCACACCCCGGGTGTCGGGGGCGGTTGCGGTTACGGCGCGCACGCAAACCGATCTGTCCGGCGCGCCCCTCAGCGGCGAAGCTTTCAACGGCGGCAGTGTCATGCTCAGTTACGATTTTCCGGAAGCGATGCAGGTGCGGAGCGGATTCCGTTTTATCGGGCTGACGCTGGACTACCAGGATCTGGATGCGCTGGGCACGTCGCCCAAAGAAAAGCTGGCCACGACGGTCGGCGCTTTCAGTTACCACCTCGGGTCGAATCCCGAAGCCGCGTGGTTGCTGGATGTGCAAGGCATCGTGACGCGGGGCGTTACGGTGACGGAATTAGAGCAGCCGTACCAACGCGCACGCGCCAAGAGTCGGACGGTGGTGGCGGCGTTACGTTACGCGCATCGTCCCAACCTGCAAACCCGCTGGCAGGCGGCGCTCACCGTGGCGCAGAAAAACTACACTGAGTTTAGCGATGCACGCAGTGTGGCGCTGGTGCCCAGTTTTGCGTGGCGGGTAGGCAGCGGCGTGAATGTGGTCGCGCAGTATCGTCATATCCGCAACGGTAACGGTTTGGTACACACCGCAGATGAGCAGGACAAGCAGCATCAACACGTGCTGATCGGCGTGCATTTTAACTTTGCTGCCACCTTCAACGAATCGGTGGGTGAACGTGGCGACATCCTCAACTTCGAGCACAATATGCTGGACTTCGGTCCGGTGATGGGAGGGCATTGATCATGCGTACTAAATTAGGCATTTTTTTGAGTGTGGGGATGTTGCATGCGGCACTGGCCGCAGAGCCGACGATGGATCACAGCATGCATCAGGGCGGGAGTTCTCAAGCCGCGCCGGACGTCGAGCCTGCACCGGAGGATCACTCCATGCATAACGCTGCGCCCACGCCGGAGACCGGTACGAGCGCCGGGTGGGCATACACCGGCCGAGTCAACCCGCCCAGCTCACCCAGACGCTGGAAGATGATGCCGGTTCCGGGTTATGGACACATGTTCATCAGCACGGCGAATATCAATCACATGCAGGTGTGCGCCGCGTTGAATACTCCGGGCATGATGCTGGATCGTGCAACGCAGAAATACTGCGGCATCATACGCCCGCCTGCCAAGGCAAGCACCGGCGCAGGTCACGACAAGCACTAGCAGTTATGCGTCGGGCGCGACGTGCATAAAGCCGGTCGCGCCCGGCATTTTATATGTTCATAGCGATCAAACGAGGAGACTGGCGTGTTGCAAATCCTTCCCAACTGGCATCCCATTTTTGTGCATTTTTCCGTGGCGTTGTTGAGTGTTGCTGCGGCGTTGCATCTGGCGTCGCATTTCGTATCGAAACCGGCGCTGGCCAATCAGTGGGCCATCGTCGCGCGCTGGAATCTGTGGATCGGCATCGGGCTCACGCTGCTCACCGTGGCGGCAGGTTGGTACGCCTATTACACCGTCGATCACGACACGCCCTCGCATGCGGCCATGACCGTGCATCGCAACTGGGCGATGGTGACGCTGGCGTTATTTCTCGGTATCGCTGCCTGGGAGTATTACCTGCATCGTCACGCCAAAGGCAAAGGCTGGTTGTTCACCGGTTTGCTGGTGGTGGCGGCGACGCTGCTGCTCAGCACCGCGTGGCACGGCGGGGAGTTGGTTTACCGCCACGGCTTGGGTGTCATGTCGTTACCTAAGTCCGAAGGCGCGGGTCATGCGCACGATCATGGCGACGGCGATGGGCATGGCGATTCGATTGACGGCAAGGCGGATGCGCCGGGCGGCGATCATCACGACGCACCGGGTGCGGCACCGCACAGCCATTGATTTATACCGCCGGTAAAATTCCGGGTCGTGCCATGTCGGCGTGGAGTGCAACAGCAAAGGAGAACGTTCATGAGTGCTTACGGATTTAACGTCACGGTCAAAGGAAACATGGAGCAGGTGATCAAGAAGGTCACGGAGGCGCTGCAAACCGAAGGCTTTGGTATCCTCACCGAAATCGACGTGCAGGCGACCTTGAAAAAGAAATTGAACATCGATCACAAGCCCTACCGGATTCTCGGCGCGTGCAATCCCGGCTATGCCCATCAAGCCCTGAGTGCCGAGCCGGACATCGGCTTGTTACTGCCTTGCAACGTGGTGGTGCGCGAGACAGATAACGGTGCCATCGACGTGGGTTTCATGGACCCGGAAGCGGTATTGGGTCTGGTGAAAAGCGATGCGGTGCGCAAGATTGGCAAAGAAGTGCGGACCAAGCTGGAACGCGTGCGCGACGCGCTGAAATAGCGGCGGGGTACAGGATCACGCCGTGCGGCGCATGAGCCACAGTAACAGCGGAGGAATCACGATCCACTGGAGCAACGGCGCGCCGCCGATGTTGAGCAGCGGGACCATCGGCATGAGTTCGGTGTAGTTCCAGGAGCCCGAAAGCCCGGTGTTTACAATTTCACTGTACGTTGTGTAGGCGGCCCCCGCGAGAGTAAAGAGCAGGGCGTTGAATCCGGAGCGGGTGCGATACCAGTGACGGTCACGGTTGAGCAACGCAACCAGTGCATAGCACGCCAGCAGGATCAATAAATCGCCGACTGTGCAGTGTGCAACGCTGTACAGGATGTAGCCCCAGGCGTGTTCGCGCCACACGGTGTAGAGCGGGAGTTGAACGATTTCCCACAGCGTTTCCAGCGGCAGGGCGAATGCGAGCAGCCGTAGTTCGGGGTGTTGGCGCCAGGTCATGAAATAGAAGTTGAGGCAAGGTTGTGTGGCATCCGGAATGGTATATCACCTGCGGGTTGCTGGACGCCGAACAAATTAACGAGGCGCCGGACGTTTACCAAGTTTACGTTGCAACGTGCGCCGATGCATTTTGAGCGCGCGCGCGGTGGCGGAGATATTGTCGCCGTTCTCCTTCAGCACTTTTTGAATGTATTCCCATTGCAGGCGTTCCACCGAGTGCGGGTTGTCGTTCACCGGCAGATCGGGATTGCCTTCGCTGCGCAGCAGCGCGGCGACAATTTCATCCGTGTCGGCGGGTTTGGCGAGATAGTGCATGGCCCCCAGTTTGATGGCCTCGACCGCCGTCGCGATGCTGGCGTAGCCGGTGAGGATGACGATGCGGGTTTCAGCATCCAGTTCTTTCAACAGTTTCACCAACACCAGGCCCGAAGGGCCGGGCATTTTCAAATCAACCACCGCGCACTCGGGCGGATTGGCGATCGCCAGGGCGCGGGCCGTGACCACATCGTGCGCCGTGCTCACCACGAAGCCGCGTTTTTCCAGCGCGCGCGCCAGCACTTCGCAGAACGTCGTGTCGTCATCCACCAGCAACAGACTTGCGCCGATCATGCAGGTTTCCGCAGGCTCTGTATCGGCAGTGTCACGCGTGCGCAGGCGCCGCCGCCGTCATGGTTAAACAGGCTCACCGTTCCACCCAGACGCTCAATGGTGGCATTGGCCAAAAACAAGCCGATGCCCAGCCCGCCGTCTGGCGCCTTGGTGGTGAAAAACGCATCGCCAACGCGGGTCGCGACTTCGGTGCCAATGCCCGGCCCGTGATCGCGAATCTCGACGCTGAGCTGGACGTCATCCCAGTGCACATTCAGTTCGATCCCGTCCGGCGACACGTCGGCGGCGTTGTTGAGCAGATTGAAAATGGATTGATCGAGTGTCCGTTCAACCACGATTCTGGGTGCGGGTTGTGCACCGGCGAAATGCGCGCGCATGGTGTTTTGCGGGTGCGCAAGCTGCCATTGTTCGATCAGGGTTCGCAGATAGTGTTCGCAGTTGACGCTGGTGGCTTCGTCGGCACGTGAGGTCAGGCGGGTGAGAATTTCCTTGCACCGCTGCGTCTGGGTGCGTAACAGGCGCAGATCTTCCGTGAGCGCGGGGTTGTGCGCGTGATCCCGTTCCAGCTCTGTTGTAATCACCGCCATGGTCGAAAGCGGCGTGCCCAGCTCATGGGCGGTACCGGCGGCGAGCGTACCCAGCGCCAGCACCTGCTCGTTGCGCAAGGTCTCTTCACGCGCCTGGGCCAGTTGCATATCGCGCTCGCGCAGCGACCGCGCCATGCGTGCGACAAACCACGCGATCAGCACCGCGCTGAGCACAAAGTTCAGCCACATGCCGAGCAGATGCAGGCCAAAACCCGATTGCGAACGATGGGAGCCATAAATGTCATGCATTGCAACCTGTAACAATTTGTCCAGCAATGCGGCATTGATGACATTTTTTGGCAACGGTACGTAAACGAACATGAGCATGGCGTAACAGGCAAGGGCGGTTCCTGTGACCGCCCAGGTATAACGCAGCGGCAGGATGACGGCGGCAATCGACAGCGGCAACAGATAGAGCGTAATGAAGGGGTTGGTTGATCCGCCGGAGAAATACAGCAGCGCCGTCAACACGCCGATGTCGACCAACAAATGACTTGCCAATTCCACGTCGGTGACCGGCCACCGCAGGTGGAGTCGCCACCAGGTCAGCAGGTTCACCAACGCCAGGCTGAGCGTCAGGCCGAGCA
>JANOOV010000241.1:0-4727 GCA_031421535.1 Gammaproteobacteria bacterium | reverse complement strand
GGCACCAACGAGACGGCCGCGCTCGTCGCGCGTGACATCCACATCACCAGGGTTGACATATATTTTCTTGCCGTCCTGATCTTCGCGATACAGCGTCGTCGCCACCACCATGCCCTGCGTCAGCAGATGGCTGAACGGTTCGTCACATTTAACCAGCCCCACATCCCGCATCAGCTTGTGATAAAAACGTGCGTATAGCAGATGCAAAATCGCATGCTCGATACCGCCGATGTATTGGTCTACCGGCAGCCAATAATTCGCACGCGCGTCCAGCATTGCCTGCGTGTTATCCGGGCAGGTAAAACGCGCGAAGTACCATGACGATTCCATGAAGGTGTCGAACGTGTCGGTCTCACGCTCGGCGGCGCCGCCGCACTTCGGGCAGGTGGTGCGATAAAATTCCGGCATTTTTTTGATCGGCGAACCGATGCCGTCGAAGGCGACGTCTTCCGGCAACACCACCGGCAAGTCCTTGTCAGGCACCGGCACCGCACCGCAACTCGCGCAATTGATAATCGGAATCGGCGCGCCCCAGTAACGCTGCCGCGACACGCCCCAATCGCGCAGCCGGAAGTTCACCCGCTTCTGGCCGCGCTCGCGCTGCTGCAAATAAGCCGGGATCGCGTCGCATGCGGCGAGTGAAGAGATGCCCGTGAATTCACCCGAGTCGAGCAACACGCCTTTTTCGGTGAATGCCGCCGCGCTCAAATCCACGTCCTCCCCGCCCGCAGGACGAATCACCTGTTTGACCGGCAAGCCGTATTTTTTAGCAAATTCCCAATCGCGCTGGTCGTGCGCCGGTACCGACATCACTGCGCCCTCGCCGTATTCCATCAACACGAAATTGGCGACAAAGATCGGCAGCGCCGCACCGCTGACCGGATGCAGTGCCTTCATGCCAGTGTCCATGCCACGCTTTTCCTGTGTTTCTTGCGCCGCTTCGGTAGTGGCGACGTGTTTGCACTCGGCCAGGAACGCAGCCAGCTTGACATTTGAGCGCGCCGCTTCGAGCGCCAGCGGATGCTCGGGTGCCACCGCCATGTACGTCACGCCCATCAAGGTATCGGGCCGGGTCGTGAAAATTTTCAGCGGCGTGCTTTTGCCTTGCACGCCAAAAATAACTTCCGCGCCTTCCGAACGGCCGATCCAGTTGCGCTGCATGGTCTTGACTTGCTCGGGCCAGCCGTCGAGACGGTCCAGATCGGCCAGCAATTCATCCGCGTACGCGGTGATGCGCATGAACCACTGCGGGATTTCCTTGCGTTCCACCATTGTGTCGCAGCGCCAGCAGCGCCCGTCGATCACCTGCTCGTTCGCCAGCACAGTTAAATCTTTCGGGCACCAGTTCACCGGCGCGGTTTTTTTATAGACCAGACCCTTCTCGTACAGCCGCGTGAACAGCCATTGCTCCCAGCGGTAATACTGCGGCGTGCAAGTCGCAAGCTCGCGTTTCCAGTCGTAAGCGAAGCCGAGGCGCTTGAATTGCGTGCGCATGTGGTCAATGTTGGCGTAGGTCCATTGGGCGGGCGCAACTTGATTGGCAATCGCGGCATTTTCGGCAGGTAAACCAAACGCATCCCAACCCATCGGCTGTAACACGTTCTTGCCACGCATGCGCTCGAAGCGCGCCATCACATCGCCCAGCGTGTAGTTGCGCACGTGGCCCATGTGCAGCTTGCCGCTGGGATACGGGAACATCGCCAGGCAATAATATTTTTCGCGCGTGGGATCTCCGGCAATTGCTCCCGGCATTGCTCTACCTCCTGCATCCATGCAGTCGTCCTTAGCAGCGAAAGACTGGTGTTGATCCCAGTAACATTGCGCATCACTCTCGACGCGCGCGGCGTGGTAAATCTCGTCCATCGGCAGCATGACTCGGCGGTAATTATCAGGCCGGTAAGCATACCGCAGGCGTTTGGAGCGGAACAGCGCCACACTGGAAATCCTTCGACTCCGTAAAGAATCCGAAACTCAATTGCGTTCGCGCCGTTGCTGTTGACGTTGTTCGCGTTGTTCACGGCGCTGCTCCTGCGTCATGTCGCGGGTGCGTTCACGGCGCTCGATCACTTCGTGTTTTTGTTCCGGCGTCATGTTCTTCCAGCGCTCGCGCAATTCGCTGCGACGCTCGGGCGGCAGGCTGCGAAACCATTCCCAGCGTTTGCGGATGCGGTCCTGCTCACCGGGTGGCAGTTGTTGAAATTTTTCGTAACGCTTGCGAATGGTTTCGCGCGCCTCGGGCGGCAAGTCACGCCAGCTTTTAAACCGTTCGCGGGCTTGCGCGCGCTCTTGCGGCGGCATGTGCGCCCAGCGCTGCGCGCCGGTTTGCAAACGCTGCTGGCGCTGTGCCGGAAGTTGATCCCATTCTGCGGCAAACGGTTGTAACACCGCCTGCTCGTCGGCGCCCAGCGTCGCCCAGGGAATTTTCGCGGCATCGTCGGCCAGCACCGCGCCGCACGCCCACAAACCGAGTAGCGCCATCAACACTCTGCGTTTAACCATGCTGATCACCTTTGTTCACCTTCGGATTGGCCTCGGGAGTTTCCACCTCCTGCAATTGCAGCGGATCGATGGGCTCGCCCTTGCTGGTCTGCCATTCGCCCAGAAATTCCAGCAGTTCCAGACTCGGCGGCGGGTCGTTGCCGGTTTCCGGCGCGGCCTGCGCTGCGCCTGCGACACACAACCCCAGCAACCAGGCGCTAGCTGTGTTCATGCTCAACGTCGAGCCAGGTGTAAAATTCCAGGTCTTGATACATTTCAAGATCATCGTGTGAGGTGAGCAATTCCAGGTCGAGGGTCGCGACCTCTGCGACCGCGACGTCGGTTCGCTGCGTGACTTGCAACGTCACGGACACCACCAGCGCGGCGGCAACGGCAGCGCCCAGCGCGGGTAACAGCCACGGGCGCGAGCGGCGTGGCGCACGCTCGCCATTCAAGGCCGCAGCCCGTGCCTGCGCCAAACGCTGCACGGTGTAGACATTTAATTGCTGCGCACCCTGGTCCAATTGCGCGCGCACCCGCTGTGTTGTTTCCGGGTCCAATTCGTCACGTTCGCTCATGCATGTTCCTCCAGCAATTCACGCAGTGCGTGCACCGCACGCGAGTAATGTGTTTTCACACTGCCCTCCGAACAACCCATCGCCTGCGCGGTTTGCGCGGTGTCCAAGCCTTCCCACACGCGCAACAAAAATGCCTGATGTTGACGTAATGGTAACTTTGCCAGCGCGCGCTCCAACGCGTCCATCGCGGCGTTCTGCGCCACGCGATAATCCGGCGTGGCGTGCACGGAATCCGGCACTTGCGCAAACGGATCTTCGCCGTCTTCTTCATCGTGCCCGCCCAGCACGCGCTGCCACAGATTGCGTACTTTGCGGCGCCGCGACCAGTCCAGAATGCAGGTCTGCAAAACCCGATAAAACAACGGCGTCCATTCCGCCTCGGGCTTGTGCGCGTAACTGCGTACCAGCTTGAACATCGCGTCCTGCACGATGTCGAGCGCATCGTCGCGATGGCGTGTGGCGATCAAGGCCATGCGGTACGCGCGGCGTTCTACCTGGGCGAGAAACGCGTCCAGACGGCGTTTCGTGTCGGTCGGTGCAGGTGTATTCAAATTACGCATGACTCGCTTTAAGCTGAATAACGCGCCAGGAGTGAATTGGTTGACACGGGCACACTCGCCGAGGCGACGCGGCTACGAAGAAATCACCAACCGTTGGGCTGCTTCATGCAGCTTGGAAATTTCGCTGCCGTTGTTCAGGCAGATATTCAGGTCACGCAAAATGCCGTCGTCGACGCGATAGACCCAGCCGTGCACCATTAACGGTTGGCCGGTTTTCCAGGCATTTTGCACCACGGTGGTCCGGCACAAATTTTCGACCTGCTCGACCACGTTGAGCTCACAGAGTTTGTCGGCGCGTTGGGTCGGATCGGCGATGGCGTCGAGCGGCGCGCGGTATTTTAGATAAACGTCTTCGACGAACCGCAGCCAGTTGTCGATCAAGCCCAGCTCGCTGCGGTTGATCACGGCGTTGATACCGCCGCAGCCATAGTGCCCGCAGACGATGATGTGTTTCACCTTGAGCACGTCGATGGCGAACTGCACCACCGACAGACAATTCAGATCGGTGTGCACCACCACGTTGGCGACATTGCGATGCACGAACAATTCGCCGGGCAACAGACCGACGATTTCGTTGGCCGGTACGCGTGCGTCGGAACAGCCGATCCACAGATATTCGGGTTGCTGTTGATGCGTCAACTTGGAAAAGAAGTCGGGATCTTCGGAGCGCATGCGCTGTGCCCAGGCACGATTATTTTCAAACAGGTTTAACAGAAAGCGCATGGAATTCCCTCTTCGATGATGCGGTGCGCGATTTTATCACTTAGCGCGCGGCTTCACCCGCGCGGTCGGTTGCGCCTGCAGCGGATCCTCCGGCCAATAGTGTTTCGGATAACGACCCTTCAAATCTTTTTTCACGTCCTGATAGGAGTTCTTCCAGAAACTCGCCAGATCGCCGGTAACCTGCACCGGATGGCGCGCGGGCGACAGCAAGTGCAACAGCAACGGCACGCGGCCGTTGGCGATACGTGGGGTGTCGCCCAAGCCGAACATTTCCTGCAAGCGTACCGCGAGCACCGGCGTGTCGCCGAGCGCGTAGTCGATGGCGACACGCGAACCGCTCGGCACGGTGATGTGCGTCGGCGCTCCATCGTCCAGGGCTTGGCGTTGT
>JANOOV010000240.1:0-8176 GCA_031421535.1 Gammaproteobacteria bacterium | reverse complement strand
ATGTTCGGGCACGAATTTGTGTTCGAGCAGATATTGATAGGAATCCACGCCGAAGGTTGCTGGTGTCAAGCTCGGGCGCTGCGTGAACGGCTTGGCCGCACCCAAAGCGTGAATGCGTCCCATGAAGCGGCCCAACCAGGTGAGGTTTTCGCGCTTGTCTAAATCCGGCCAGCGTCCGCCTTGGCTTGGAAACAATGCGAAGCGGTAGCCGTTGAACTCGTGCAGGGTGCGGCCATTGGCATCAGCCAACGGGGGCACGATGGGAATTTCCTGCTCCACCAATTCGGCGGTGAAGGCGTGCTCTTCCAGAATCGCAGCATCGCTCCAGCGCGCAGGTCGGTAAAATTTGGCGACCAGCGGGCGGCCATCTTCGATGCCGATCCGATAGACGCGGTTTTCATAACTGTTGAGCGCAAGCAGATGGCCGCTGCACACGTAGCCCTGCGCTTCGATGGCGTTGAGCACCAGATCCGGCGACAGATCGGCGTAAGGGGTTTCCGATTCCAGCGGGTCCGTTAACATTTGGTGTGCACCGCCCGTTACATTAAACTGTGGCCCGGCTTGCATCATAGCATCGACTCGCACCCATGGACCCAACCCAGACCAACCCGTTAACCGACTTCGACGGCCTACCGCCGTTTGCACGCATCCGCGCCGAACATGTGGAGTCCGCGTTGGATCGGCGGCTCGCGCATAACCGCGCCGCGCTGCGTGCGCTGGTCGCAAGCACGCAAAATTACACCTGGGACAATTTTGTCGAACCGCTCGAAGCGTTAAATGACAAGCTCGGGCGACTGTGGTCGCCGGTCGGGCACATGAACTCGGTGGTGAACTCTGAAGAATTACGCGCGGCATACAATGCCGGGCTGCCCAAGTTGACGGAGTATTACACTGAGCAGGGGCAGGACGAGACTTTATTCCGCGCGTTCCAGCACATCGCCGACGGCCCCGAGTACGCGCGCTTGGATCGCGCGCAGCAAAAAGTGATCGACAACGCGTTGCGTGATTTTCGCCTGGTGGGCGTGGATCTGCCGCCGGAGAAAAAAGCGCGCTATAAAGAGATCAAGCAAGAACTGTCGCTGATCACCACCAAGTTTGAAGAAAACGTGCTCGATGCCACCCGCGCCTGGCACAAACATGTCACCGACGCGGCGCTGCTGAGCGGCCTGCCCGACTCGGCGCGCGCACTGGCGCAACAAACCGCACAACAGCAAGACCAAGACGGCTGGGTGTTCACGCTAGATTTTCCGTCCTATTACGCGGTGATCACGCATGCTGATCATCGCGAGCTGCGCAGCGAAATCTACCAAGCCTACGTGACGCGCGCGTCCGACCAAGGCCCGAACGCCGGGACCTGGGACAACAGTCCGTTGATCGAACGCATTCTCGCCTTGCGTCACGAGCAGGCGCAGTTGCTGGGTTTTGACAATTACGCAGTGTATTCGCTGGCGACCAAAATGGCGCACGACCCGGCGCAGGTGCTGCAATTTCTGGGCGATCTTGCGCAACGTTCCAAACCTATGGCGCAACGCGAGCTGGCGGAGTTGCAAGCCTACGCGCGCGATCAACATGGCATCGCCAGACTCGAAGCCTGGGATGTGCCTTACTACGCCGAGAAATTACGCGAGCAGCGTTTTGCATTTTCGCAGGAAGATTTAAAACCGTATTTCCCGGTGGATCGCGTGTTACACGGCATGTTCGACGTGGTGCGCCGTTTGTTCGATATCCGCATCACCGAAACCGGGATGGTCGAAACCTGGCACCCGGAGGTGCGTTTTTTTGAGATTCGCGATGCCGTGGGCGAACTGCGCGGGCAGTTTTATCTGGACTTGTACGCGCGCCCCGGCAAACGCGGCGGCGCATGGATGGACGATTGCATGGGCCGCCGCAAACATCCCGCTGGCATGCAGTCGCCGGTGGCGTATCTCACCTGCAACTTCACGCCGCCGGTTGGCGACACACCGGTGCTGCTGACGCATCAGGAAGTCGAAACCGTGTTTCATGAATTCGGCCACGGCCTGCACCACATGCTCACGCGCGTGGACTATATTAGTGTGTCGGGCATCAACGGCGTGGCGTGGGATGCGGTGGAGTTGCCCAGCCAGTTCATGGAGAACTGGTGCTGGGAACGCGAAGCGCTGAGTGTAATCGCCGCGCACTACCAGACTGGTGCGCCGCTGCCGCAAGAGTTATTCGACAAAATGCTCGCGGCCAAGAATTTTCAATCCGCGATGATGATGCTGCGGCAACTGGAATTTTCACTGTTCGATTTTCGTATGCATTTGAACTACGACCCGGCGCGCGGCGCACGGGTGCAAGAGACGCTGGACGAAGTGCGACGCGAAGTGTCGGTGCTTGCTCCGCCCGCGTTTAATCGTTTTCAGCACAGTTTCACGCATATTTTTGCCGGGGGTTATGCGGCGGGTTACTACAGCTATAAGTGGGCCGAAGTGTTGTCGGCAGATGCATTTTCGCTATTTGAAGAGCAGGGCGTATTTAATGCCGCAGCAGGCAAAAAATTTCTCAACGCGATTCTGGAGCAGGGTGGTTCGCGCGAGCCGATGGAACTTTTCACCGACTTTCGCGGCCGTACACCGGCGATTGACGCGCTGCTGCGCCACAATGGGATAACAAGTATTTAAGGATAGGCGACGATGCACTACCACTGGCTGGTCTTCACGCTACTTTCCAATGTTGCTCCGGCGCCGGCGCCGCCGCCGCCGACCTACATCAGTGATCGGCTCAGTATTCCCATGCGCGGCGCGAATGCGCTTGACGCACCGGTCGTGAAACACATAATCGGCGGCGCACCGATCAAACTGCTGTCGCGTGAAGGTGATTTACTGAAAATCCGCACCGAAGACGGCAGCATTGGATGGGTGGAACGCGAGCTGGTCACCAACGACAAGCCCGCCCATATGCTCTACCTGGAGGTCTCGGATCAGCTTGCCAAGGCGCAAGAAACCATTAAGTCGTTGCAAGACAAGCCCGCTGCGGCCCCCACCGCAATCCCAACCCCAACTGCTGTGCCGATCAACCGCGACGAAAAAAAAATAGTGTCGGACTTGCGCGCTGAAATAAAAAATACCCTTGAGCATGTTACCGAGCTTGAGAAACACATCCGCGATAACCGGGCGCAAGCCTACACAATCGCCGGACACGTGCGCGAACTGGAGGCGGAAAATTCGGCATTAAAGCGTCTCGCGACAAAAACCACCGCTGCGGCTTCGCCCCGTGAAGCAGGCAATGCATCCTCCGTCGGCACCGCACCCGGTGTGGCAAAATTTGTAGTCAGCCTGCCGTGGTTTCTGGCGGGCCTCAGTCTGATGCTGGTGTTGGGCGGTGTACTCGGCGGGTTGGTTATGCGCCGACGCTCACGCAGGGCTCAAGATGAGTATCAGGTTGAGTCGTGACCGCCATGCTTAAAGTCGCTACCTGGAACGTCAACTCGCTGCGCGTGCGCCTGCCGCAGTTACGCGACTGGCTCGCGGCCGAACAGCCGGACGTGCTGGGGTTGCAGGAAACCAAAGTGACCGACGTTGACTTTCCGCGCGCCGACATCGAGAGCCTGGGCTATGCGGTCACCTTTGCCGGGCAAAAAAGTTACAACGGCGTCGCGATATTAAGTCGGCAAGCGGCCACTGAAACGCTGGTCGATATTCCCGGATTTGCGACCGACGAGCGCCGCGTGCTGGCCGCTACCTTCGGCACGCTGCGCATGATCAACCTGTACGTGCCCAACGGCAGCGAAGTGGGTTCGGACAAATACGATTTCAAGCTACGCTGGCTGGCCGCGCTCGCAAGCTGGCTTAAAAACGAAGTCGCGGCGCATCCGCAGGTGGTGGTCGTCGGCGACTTCAACATCGCTCCTGAAGCACGCGACGTCCACGATCCTGAAGTCTGGAAAGATGGCGTGCTGTTCAATCCCACCGTGCGCGCGGCATTCCAGGCGCTGGTTGACGCCGGGCTGTGCGATACCTTTCGCCTGCATTCCCAGGAGGACGGTCAGTACAGTTGGTGGGATTACCGCATGGCCGCGTTTCGCCGCAACCTGGGCTTACGCATCGACCATATCCTCGCCAGCCCGGCATTATGCAAAACCTGCACAACCTGTCGCATCGACAAAGCGCCGCGCAAATGGGAGCGTCCATCGGATCACGCGCCGGTGATTGCGGAATTCAATCTCTAATTTCGCATTGCGTAGTTCCACTTCTCGACTAAAGTAAATTAAGGTTACTCACGAGGAACGACGATGCGCACCATCATGACCCTGAACCAGAAAGGCGGTTGCGGTAAAAGTACCATCGCCAGCAACCTCGCCAGTTACTACGCGGTCAATGGTAAATCTGTGGTCGTGGTCGATCTCGATCCGCAAGGCTGCAGCCTGGAATGGCTCAAGGCACGAGCGCAGGATCGCCCGGCGATTCACGGCATTCGTGGCTGGAAAGACGAAATCAAAATCCCCAAAGACACCGACGTGGTGATTTACGACGCACCGGCCGGTGCTCATGGCAAAGACCTGACGCCACTGTTAAAGCGGGTGCAGACGGCGCTTATCCCGGTGTTGCCTTCGCCCATCGACATGCGCGCCTGCGCGCACTTTATACAAGAGATACTCACCGCCGGGCGGGTGTCGCGCGACGAAGTAAAACTGGCGGTGATCGCCAACCGCGTGCGTGAGCACACGCTGATCTATCAAAGTCTCGAAACATTTTTGACCGCGCTGGATATTCCTTTCGTCACCACATTGCGCGACACGCAGAACTATATCCGTGCTGCCGAACGCGGCTTGGGTATTTTTGAAATGGCACCCTCGGCCGTGGAGTTTGATCTGGAGCAATGGCAACCGCTGATCAAATGGCTCAACAGTAAACGCAGCATGCCGCAATAAAATCGCAGCTTGCCGCGAGCTACTTCTCCAGCTTTTTCCTGATGGTTGCGAGCGCGTCACCCAAGCCCAGTTGCAAACGTTGATCCGCCGCTTCAAACAGCGGCAGCATGCGCCGCATCAAGGTAATGAAGTACGGTTGCAGGCGATCAAAATTACGCACCGCGACCATTTGCAACGCCGCTTCGATGCCGGGTGCCGATTCTGTAGTCGCAGGTGTTTTCTTTTCCGCTGCATTGCCCGCGATAGCACGATTACCGCCCTCGCTGTGCGCGCGTACGGCACGCTGGTCGGCAAGCGCAAGAAATTTTTCAATCGTGTCGAGCTTGTCAAAATTCAAACACACCAGGCCGATGCTCGCGGTGATGGGAGTGCTGATGCCGCCTTCACTAAAGGGTGCGGCGTTGAGCGCCTTGCGTGCACGATCACACAGCACCGCGCCTTCGAGCCGTCCCGCACCGGTTGCGATGATGGCAAACGCCGCGCCGTCGATGCGTGCCAGCGTGTCTTCGGTGCGCACGGTGTCTTTTAATTTTGTTGCGACCCACATCAGCAATCGCTCGGCCTGCGGCGGTCCGTGTTGTTTTTCAAAATCCGCAAAACGATCCACGTGCAGCGCGATCACCGACAGATCCTGATTGCGCCGCGTGCTGAACGCCAGCTCCTGAGCACCGCGTTCCACGAAAAAGCGCCGACTGCTGATTCCGGTGAGCGGATCAATCGCGCCTTGCTCGGCGAGCGCTTCGGAGGTTTCCACAAGCTTACGTGAGGCTTGGTTAGATTTGACGAGTGCGCGTGTGCGTGCCAGCAACTGGGTTTTATCAAACGGTTTGGTGATGAAATCGGTTGCACCGGTCTGTAATGCGCGGTCGCGTGCCGACTGGTCATCGGCACCGGTAATCATGATGATGGGCACGGCGCGGATCGTGACATTTTCGCTGGCGCGAATGCGTGCGATCAGCTCGTAGCCGTCGATGCCCGGCATTTGTGCGTCGGTGATGACAACCTGCAAGGCGGGGTCGCCGCACAGCATGGCCCAACCCTGTTCGCCGTCCACCGCTTCGAGTAAATGAAACTCGTCCTTCAGCACGTTTCTTACCGACACGCGCATGAGCTTGGAATCGTCGATGACGATGACGTGCGGTTTTTCAGAAGGTTCGGTCATGGCTGAAACCTGCCTGTGCATAATGGGCTGGTGTTGATCCCCGCCCCGCGTTGATTTCTCAGTGGTGGGGAGGATATCGGCAAGCGGCAGCCGAGGTTGAGTACGGGGTAATGCAAAAAGGAATTGCGCAATGGTAAGGTGCGTCGATGAAACAATTTGCTCCGTCATGTGACCGCAATAAAGACGAGATTTTAGCGGTGTTGCAGGAGGCGTTGCCGCCGTCCGGCGTGGTACTCGAAATCGGCAGCGGCAGCGGCCAGCACGCGGTGTATTTTGCCGCGCGCCTGCCGCATTTGACTTGGCAGCCTACTGACCTGCCGCCCAACCTGCCGAGTATTCGCGCGTGGTGTGGCGAAGCAGCGCTGGCTAACGTGCGTCCACCGCTTGCGCTTGATTTGCTGGCGGGGCAGTGGCCGCTTGAATCCGCGCACGCCGTGGTGTGCATCAACACCACACATATCGTGTCATGGCCCGGTGTTGAAAATTTGTTTGCCGGAGTCGGCCGCGTGTTGGCGCCGGGCGGCGTGCTGTATGTTTACGGCGCGTATCGCTATGCGACCCGGGCGCTCGAATCCAGCAACGAGGAATTTGATCGCTGGCTCAAAGCACGCGACCCGGTTTCCGGTGTGCGCGACTTCGAGGCCGTGAACGCACTCGCGCAGCGCAACGGCCTGCAACTCACCGAAGACCGCGCCATGCCGGGAAATAATCGTTCGATCTGGTGGACAAAAGTGGTGTCTTGAGCCGAACGATTCTGCGGCTAACCCTGCCGCTATTATTTCCGCATTTGCGGTCCCCACATTACAGAACAGCCTCAACCCTGCTTAAGGACCGTAAGAATACCCCAGCGCGGCAATCGACCGCACCAGCGCCTCGGTCTCCGGCCAGGGATCCATGATGCGGTTGGCCCCGGCAAGCGTTGGGTTCAGGCCGGGGTGAGCGGTCTGTTTTTCGATTATGAAGGGTAGGGCTCGCCTGCCAAGTCAAGGTGCATATTACTGCTTGGCGCTTTGTCATCGGTACCTGATCTGTAATCCGCTGCCGTCTAAGCTCACGCTAAGAAATTCGCGAGAAAATCTTCCTCGTACAAGCGCGCAGGGATTGCTGTCCTTGCGATGAATCTACAACGGTAACATCGCGTGAACAACAACATCACGAAGGAAAAAAATCATGAAGAAACATTTACTGGCAGGATTAACGACGGCGGTGTTGGTGCTGTGCGGCACGCAACCCAGCGCTGCCGCCGGATTCAATCCGCAGGTGAATGCCGCTGCAGGCAGCGCTCATTCCAGTGCGGCCCACAACCCAAAATACAACGCCGAGGCGCAGGTTTTGCTGGGCGAATTGAAAATCGTGCTGGCCGCGCTGCAACAGGATGTGGCGGCGATGAAATCCGGCACCCAGGATGTCGCTGCGCGCATCGCCCACGTGGAAACCACGCTTGACCGCGTGGAGACGCATGTGATCAAGGTGCCGTCGCGCAATAATGTTTGGGTTCGCGGACCACGACGCAGCGGGCCGTAGTTGAAATTGCGCCAAGCGATTTATTTCAACACCCGGCGCCAGTCGTAGCCGGAATCGCCGAACACCAGGAAATGTGGATTCAGCAACGTGTCGCGCACGTTATAACGCAGCGGGTGCAGCGCCATGTCGGTGAATTGTCCGCCTGCTTCTTCGACGATGCATTGCGCGGCGGCGGTATCCCATTCGCAGGTCGGGCCGAAGCGCGGATAAACATCGGCGGCGCCCTCGGCCACCAGGCACGACTTCAGCGCGCTGCCCATCGGCACATATTTGTGCGGGCCGATGTGTGTCAGGAAACGGCGCAGCTCGTCGCCGGTGTTGTGCGAGCGGCTGCCGGTGACGATCATCGGGGTGCCGGGTTGGTAAGGTTTCGCATGCATGGCCACCGGCTGCCCGCGCCCAATGGTTTTGAACGCACCGTGACCGCGCGCGGCGTAGTAGCACGTGTCGCTCACTGGTGCGTACACCACGCCCAGTACCGCTTCGCTGTTTTCGATCAGCGCGATGTTGACAGTAAATTCACCGTTGCGTTTAACGAACTCGCGCGTCCCATCGAGCGGATCAACCAGCCATAGTTTTTTCCAGAGTGCGCGCACGCT
>JANOOV010000239.1:0-16285 GCA_031421535.1 Gammaproteobacteria bacterium | reverse complement strand
TACGCGCGAACGACATCGTGGCCCGGGAGATTCAACACCTCCCACTTTGAGGCCGGATATATGGCAGCAACCTGTTCCATGTCATTTAACACACACGGCCTTGCAATGCGGGAGGAGACCATATATGCGCCATGCGCACGAAATCAAAACATCGTGCGCATGGCGCACGCTACCGATAAGCAAAAGCATGCGTTGTGTTGTGCCGGAGTGCGCGTATAAGTAGACGCGGTGTTACTCATTTCGACCACGCGACCCGCGAGTGTGGTGCAGTTGTTCTTGATAGAACTTAAATGGCGCATCCCATTTTAGGATGGGAGCCGTGCTCCTTCCCCCTGCAAGGGGGAAGGCTGGGATGGGGGTGTGCAAGCACACGGTATTTTCGATCACCCCCATCCTCACCTTCCCCCTTGCAGGGGGAAGAGAAGCTTCGTTTGCAGTTAACTTCGGTCTGGCAGGTTGCCAGCCTCGCGCGCGCTTTTTTAACAGAGATCACCATGTCCAAAAAAATCCGTGATTCTGCAATTTGTAAAGCCTGTAAGGCGGTCATACCCGGCACCACTGCGAATCAGGCGGAAGGCCTGACCGAGGCCCGACGCCAGGAAGTCCTGCTTAAAACCGGCGCGCTGCAAAACGCAATTTTCAACAGCGCGAATTTTTCCAGCATCGCCACCGACGCCAAAGGCGTGATCCAGATTTTCAACGTCGGCGCGGAACGCATGCTGGGCTACGCCGCCGCCGACGTGATGAACAAAATCACCCCCGCCGATATTTCCGATCCGCAGGAAGTCATCGAACGCGCCAAAGCGCTCAGCATCGAACTCGAAACGCCGATCACGCCGGGCTTCGAGGCCTTGGTGTTCAAGGCCTCGCGTGGCATCGAGGACATCTACGAGCTGACCTACATCCGCAAGGACGGCAGCCGCTTTCCGGCCATCGTGTCGGTCACGGCGTTGCGTGACGATCAAGAGGCCATCATCGGCTACCTGTTGATCGGCACCGACAACACCGCGCGCAAGCAGGCCGAAGCGGCGCTGCTCAAAGCAGGAGCATTGCAGAACGCGATTTTCAACAGCGCCAACTTTTCGAGCATCGCGACCGACGCCAAGGGTGTGATTCAAATTTTTAATGTCGGCGCCGAACGCATGCTGGGTTACACCGCCGCCGACGTGATGAACAAGATCACGCCTGCCGATATTTCCGATCCGCAGGAAGTGGTCGCGCGCGCCAAGGCATTAAGTGTCGAGCTCGGCACCCCGATTACACCGGGCTTTGAGGCCCTGGTGTTCAAGGCCTCGCGCGGCATCGAAGATATTTACGAGCTGACCTACATCCGACAGGACGGCAGCCGCTTCCCCGCCATCGTGTCGGTCACGGCACTGCGCGATGCGCAGGAAAACATCATCGGCTACTTGTTGATCGGCACCGACAATACCGCGCGCAAGCAGGTCGAAGCCGAGCAGAAAAAGCTCGACCAGCGGCTGCGCGACCAGCAGTTCTACACGCGCTCGCTGATCGAATCCAACATCGACGCGCTGATGACGACCGATCCGTCCGGCATCATCACCGACGTCAACAAGCAAATGGAGGCGCTCACCGGCTGCACGCGTGACGAGCTGATCGGCGCGCCGTTCAAGAATTACTTCACCGATCCAGAGCTGGCCGAGGCGGGCATCAAGCGGGTGCTGAGCGAAAAGAAAGTCACCAACTACGAGCTCACCGCGCGTGCGCGCGACGGCAAGGAAACCGTGGTGTCTTACAACGCGACCACCTTCTACGACCGCGACCGGACTCTGCAAGGCGTGTTCGCTGCGGCCCGCGACATCACCGAACGTAAACGTCTCGACTTGGCACTGCAAGAAACCAACGTCGAGCTTTCCAGCGCCAAGTTCGCGGCGGAAGCCGCCAACCTGGCGAAATCGGATTTCCTGTCCAGCATGAGCCACGAGCTGCGCACGCCGCTCAATGCCATCCTCGGTTTCGCGCAACTCATCGAAACCGGCGCGCCGGTGCCGACGCCGGTGCAGAAGCGCAGCATCGATCAGATTCTCCAGGCGGGCTGGTATTTGCTGGAACTGATCAACGAAATTCTCGACCTCGCGCTGATCGAGTCCGGCAAGCTGTCGTTGTCGCCGGAACCGATGGCGCTGGCCGACGTGATGCACGAATGCCAGATGATGATCGCACCGCAGGCGCAAAAGCGCGGCATCCGCGTGAGCTTTCCGCAGTTCGACATCCCGTATTTTGTCAAAGCCGACCGCACCCGCGTGAAGCAGGTGCTGATCAATCTGCTTTCCAATGCGATCAAATACAACCAAGCCGAAGGCAGCGTCGTGGTGGACTGCACCGCGAGCAGCGCAGAACGCATGCGCATCAGCATCACCGACAGCGGCGAAGGCTTGGCCCCCGATAAACTGGCGCAACTGTTTCAACCGTTCAATCGCCTGGGCAAAGAGACCGGCGTCGAGGAAGGCACCGGCATCGGCCTGGTGGTGTGCAAGCGCCTGGTCGAATTGATGGGCGGTAGCATTGGTGTGGACAGCACGGTGGGTGTGGGCAGTGTGTTCTGGATCGAACTGAACCTGACGGCGGAGCGACACCTTGCCGACGACGACGCGGCATCCACGGCGGTGCTTCAAGCGCCGCTGCACACTGACGCGCCATCGCGCACCCTGCTGTATGTCGAGGACAACCCCGCCAACCTGATGCTGGTCGAAGATCTGGTCGCGCGCCGACCCGATCTGCGTTTGCTTAGTGCGACCGACGGTAAAAGCGGTATCGAGATGGCGCGCGCCGCGCGGCCGGATGTGATCCTGATGGACATCAATCTGCCGGGCATCAGCGGTCTGCAGGCGCTGCAAATCCTGCAGGACGACCCGAGCACCGCGCACATCCCGGTGATCGCGCTCAGCGCCAATGCGATGCTGCGCGATATCGACAAAGGTCTGGCAGCCGGATTCTTCCGCTATCTGACCAAACCGATCAAGGTCAACGAGTTCATGGACACGCTGGACGTGGCGCTGAAATTTGCGCAAACCAAGGCAGGCGTGCAAATTAACTGAGCTGACAGCTCATGCGCCACAGGCGCAGGTATCGACAATATAAACCAACGACGTCTACTTAAAGTTAGGCATCAAGGTCGGCTTCGTGGCAGAGGTGTTAGCATTTATGCTAACCTTTCGCCATGACGTACAAAATCGAGTATTTCCACGAGCGGGTTCTTGCTGAAGTCGAGTCATGGCCGGTCGATATATTGGCTGACTACGCTCGCTTAATTGAATTACTTGTAGAGCACGGCCCGAATCTGCGCATGCCTCATTCAAAAGCGCTTGGCGAAGGTCTTTTTGAGTTGAGACCCCGTGGAAAGGCAGGAATTGGTCGCTCCTTTTACTGCTTTCTTGTAGGCAAACGTATTGTTGTGGTTCACGCCTTCATCAAGAAAACTCAACAAACACCGGAGCACGATCTAAAGCTCGCGCGTAAGCGCGTCAAGGAGTTGAAAAATGGCTAACCTCAAGTACAAACCTGTTGTACACGACCACAAAGTATTTTTGGCTAAAGCTAAAGCTCGCAAGGGTTTTTCTGAAGCATACGAGGCGCTTGAGCTTGAGTATCGGGTCGCAGGCCAAATGCTCAAAGCACGCGCTCGCGCAGGTCTAACGCAGGACGCAGTAGCAGAACGTATGGGTACCACGAAGAGTGCAATATCCCGGCTTGAATCCGCAGGAAAGCACGCTCCTTCACTCGAAACTCTCAAGCGTTATGCTCAAGCGGTCGGTTGTGAACTTCAAGTACGTCTGGTTAAGCTTAAGGAAGCTTGATGCCCACCGCGTTCAACTCGGACCTTCGGGTCGCTGCGCGACCCTCGGCCGGTTAACTCGAATGTTGAGGCGTCAGAAGGCGTCAGAACAGGCTGCACTATATGTCCAAACGCACAAAGCCCTACCTGTTGCACGCATCCTTTAGACCAGACGCGGAGATCGACTACGAGGCCTATCCGTTCAGTATTCCAGCGGTTCGTGAGCTGGGGAGCATTGACTTCCAACCCAACGTAACCTTTTTTGTTGGCGAGAATGGCTCCGGTAAGTCAACGGTTATGGAAGGGCTTGCCGTGGCCCTCGGCTTCGGCGCGGAAGGTGGAACAAAAAACGTTCAATTCAAAACAGCCGACTCGACCTCACCTTTACATGAGGTGCTGCGTCTGGCTCGCGGCGTACCGAAACCACGCGACGGGTACTTCTTGCGAGCAGAGAGCTTCTTCAACGTCGCAACGTACATGGACGAGACCGGCTACTTGGAAGGCTACGGTGGCCGATCATTGCACATTATGCCGCAATAGCAACCTCATCCCAGTCCCTTGACATACCATAATAGATATAGACACAATGTGGCATGTGGCGCATCGAAGAACACCGGCGGGTTGAAAAACAGGTTAAAGCGATACCGAAAGACATTCTTAAACGTTATGAAAAATGGAAAGACATCACGGCAATATCTGGCCCACCGGGACTCCGCCTAATTAAAGGGTTTCATGATGAAGCTCTCTCAGGCGAATGGCGCGGTTATCGCTCTTCCAGAATTGGGCTTCAGTGGCGCGTGATTTATCGCATTGATACAGATCACGTTCTGTTTCAGGTTGCATCCATAACCGCGCATGATTACCGGAGACCATAAAATGAAAGAGTATCGCCCTGCTAAAAAACGCATTTCTGTTTCGGTCGGCGAGTCGGTTCGTATTCTCCGCGAACTTCAGGAATTGAGTCAAAATCAACTCGCTGAACTTTCCGGAATTCCCCAAGCCACGATTTCAGCCATTGAAAATGATCGTGTTCGGTTAGGTGTTGAGCGGGCAAAAACTCTGGCCACAGCACTTAAATGCCATCCCGGTGTCCTGGCGTTTCCTGGCTGGAAGCTTCCAAACGAAGTTGCGGCATAACAACGCGTTCGGGAGCGACGTGTGCTGCTTCGCAGCACACGCGCCTCAACGCGAACGTTGGGTGTCTCATGAATAACCGTGCTGCTCACATCCTCGGCTGGGTAACCGCCACACTCTCTCTGGCTGCTGGGTTACTTGGAGCTGCTCCCTTTACGCCAGCTATTTTCCTGGTCGCATTCCTCTTGCCGGCGGCGGCGCTCGTCGCCTGGCACGGAGCAGTTGTTACTGGCCTCCTGTCACTTTTCCTCTGTATGTTTGCCTTCGCCATCAGCCCGCTGCCAATGGCACAACTCATTAAATGGCCACTTGCCGTTGCGTGGCTGAGTTTTTGTCTGGTCGCTGTTGTTCTTGGCGTCGTGCATGGCATTCGTGCAAACGGCAAGCGGCGACATCCGTAAGTTTTCCTCATCAGTCGTCATCGTCGTCGTCATGTTGCTCATGACTTGGATACTGCGAAGGTTCGCGGCGAGGAGCGGAGTTCATGGTGTGTCGAAACTCGGATAAAGCCTGATAGATCACACGGCGGGCACGATTGATGGAGCCCAGCGGCCGATGCTCCGGCAGCGCATGCCACGGCGTGAACGACAACTGCTCGGCAACCTCCTGAGTCGCAGGATCCGAAATGTCTTGCTTGGGAATCCGGATCAGGGCAACGCGCTGGAACGGAGCATCGGCCTCGCTCCAGGCAACCACGGAATCCTCCACCGGCATCTTCACCGGATCAGTCTGGACCTGGATCAAAAATTCAAAGTAGACATCTTCCCTGCCCACCTGCTTGACCATGACGTCACGCAAATAGTCCGCGCCGGTGACGGCGGGTTTCACATTGGCTTGCCGGATGATGGGTCGCGCCG
Source organism: Gammaproteobacteria bacterium (assembly GCA_031421535.1). Classification (GTDB taxonomy): domain Bacteria; phylum Pseudomonadota; class Gammaproteobacteria; order SG8-11; family SG8-11; genus UBA6921. The sequence goes on along the minus strand of JANOOV010000239.1, from coordinate 10,498 downwards.
AAAACTTGATCGCCTTTGAACCCAGCTTGTACGGTGTTTCGCTCCAGTACCGCACTTGCAGCGGGTTGTAGAAAAGCTGGTGATTTAACTGGAAGAACGCCTGCTTTTCTATCGGACGGGTATTGAAGAAGGCCGCCGTCGTCCCGCTGGCCATCGCCCGGTGCAGCTCCTCGTAGTCTTTGAGATTGCGTGAAAAAAACACCGGAAAATTGATCATCACAAAATCTTGCGTCAGCGCGTTGCGTTCGTCGTCGAGAATTTTTTCTCCCTCCACGGCCAGCAGCTTGATGGCCATCCCGCGCGCCTGTTCCACCGTATCCGATTGCACCGCGATGCCACCCGCAGAGAAGCGGATCAAGGCGTCGAACGTGCGCGCCTTCGCGAAGACACCGTGCTGAAGCTCCTGCGGAATATTGTCCACCACGATGAATTCGGCGCGCACCAGTCCGTGCGTTTTCGGATGCGCGTCACGCAACACCCGACGCTTTCCGGCCGGGTATTGTGCCTTCAGTCGCACGAGCGTCTGCTGGGTAATGGATTCAATTAGCGCCGCTTCATCCGCATCTTCCATTTCCTGGCCAAGCCCCGGCGACGAACCCGGGCTGGGTACATCGTAGTCTGGGGCCGCTTGCGCATACGTCGTCAGCGGAAACGCAACGGTCAACGCGAAGCCGCACACGGCGGCAGTGATGTTTTTGAACATGATCTTGGGCTTCAATTGCATGATCCTCCAGCAGGTCGTGAGGGCACCACCGGATAATCTTCCCAGCGTATGCCGGTGGCGTGTTTGTTAACGAAGCCGTATGAAAAACCAAATCCGCAAACCGCTCCGTGCGGTAAAGCACGGAGCTTAGGTTTTGAGTTGGGTATCAGAGTGCGAAAGTGCTGTGCTGTGTTGCGTAGAGAAAATTAGCAACGGAGTATGCTGAGCCAGTTCGATCTTACTATTGGCACAAGTTACTAATAAACTACGGAAGCAAATCCGCAGAGGCTAACAATGCTAATTCACGCCATCAAGCTGAACAATTTTCTGAGTTTCGGTGAGTCGAGCGAAACTATTCAACTCGGCGCGTTAAATGTGGTCATCGGCCCCAACGGATCAGGCAAATCCAATTTACTTGAATCCATCGAATTGCTGAGAAATGCTCCGGAGCAATTGCTCAAGCCGATTCGGGAGGGTGGCGGCGTCAGAGATTGGCTGTGGAAAGGGGCGCAGGAAACTCCAACGGCCTCATTGGATGTTGTGATTGGTTATTCCAAGGGGGCGCAGAATCTTCGCTACCGGCTTTCTTTTACTGCGGTCGGCCAACGATTCGAAATCGTGGATGAGTCAATAGAGAATGAAAAGCCTGGTGCTTTCAACTTCTATTACACTTTCGATCATGGTCGCCCGACGCTGAATGTAAAGGGCGATAAACGCGCACTGCAACATGAGGACGTCGATGTTGAACGATCCATTCTTGCGCAGCGGCGCGACCCCGATCAGTACCCGGAAATCACCTACCTGGGGCAGACGCTAAGCAAAATCCGCCTTTACCGGGAATGGAGTTTTGGGCGCTATACCGCACCCCGCCTGCCACAAAAAGCCGACTTGCCAAACGACATGCTTGAGCCGGACGCGAGCAATCTCGGTTTGGTACTCAACCGCTTGCGCCGTGATCCGATTGTTAAGGCGCGTCTGCTCAAAGCACTGCGCGCCCTTTATGAAGGCATCGACGACTACGACGTGCAAATCGAAGGCGGCACGGTGCAAGTGTTTTTTCACGAAGGTCGCTTTACGGTTCCTGCGACTCGCCTCTCGGACGGCACATTGCGTTATCTCTGCTTGCTGGCCATTCTGTGTCACCCCAATCCGCCGCCGCTGGTGTGTATCGAGGAGCCGGAGCTTGGCTTGCACCCGGACATCCTGCCGACACTGGCCGAGCTGCTGAAAGAAGCGTCCGAGCGCTGCCAGATCATCGTCACCACCCATTCGGATGTGCTGGTCGATGCAATGACCAGTCAGCCCGAAGCCGTACTGGTGTGTGAAAAAAATAGTGAAGGAACAACCCTGCGGCGTCTGGATGCCGAAAATATCAAGCCCTGGCTCGAAAAATATCGGCTGGGCGAATTGTGGACCCGTGGCGAAATCGGCGGCACGCGATGGTAGAGCTGCGCCTGTACGTCGAAGGCGGCGGCGATTCCAAACTCTTACGTACCGCATGCCGCCAAGGGTTCTCGGAATTTCTCGGCAAGGCGGGTTTGAAAGGGCACATGCCGCGCATTGTCGCCTGCGGCGGGCGCAAGCAGGCCTACGATGATTTTTGTACCGCTTTGAGTAACGGCGAGAAGGCGTTGCTGCTGGTTGATAGCGAGGACCCCGTAACGACCGTTTCCGCTTGGCAGCATTTGCTGATACGACCGGGGGATCAATGGCCCACTCCCGCAGGAGCAAGTGAAGAACATTGTCATCTGATGGTGCAATGTATGGAAAGCTGGTTTCTCGCCGATCGACAAACCCTGGAAACATTTTTCGGCCAAGGGTTCAAAATAAATGCCTTGCCCGCAGCAGCGAACCCGATTGAGCCCATTGCCAAACAGCAGGTTTATCAGTTGCTGGAAAATGCCACCAAAGCTTGCAAGACCAAAGATGCCTATGGAAAGGGCGAGCACTCTTTCAAGCTGCTCGCGCTGATTGACCCCGTTAAAGTGATGGCCGCTTCCGGTTGGGCGAAACGCTTTGTTGACGAGCTGAAGAAACAGATGGGTTGCCGATAACGTCAACAGTAATACCACTCGGTCAGATCGTCCCAAGCGATGTCGACCCCTTGGGACTCGCATTCGAACTGGGAAACGGCATCGTGCTACTTCCGGATTTTGGCAGGAGGCGCGTGCCAAGCTAGACCGTTCAGCCACTTCCGCGCGCGAGCGCAGGTGCAGACAAACACAAAGCTGCCGATAAGACGTGTAGAGTCACTGGGATCGCCATGACACACCGTGGCGAACGCAGAATGACCCGGGCCGCCGTAGGCATACACGTTGCCAATTTTCTCTTCCGTAAAAGACGTGGACATCCAGTCGGGTTGCGCGAATCAGTTGCGACGCAATCGCGCATTTTAACCGAGATGACCATGCCCAGAAAAATTCGTGATTCTGCAGTTCGTAAAGCCCGTAAAGCCGTCGTTCTCAACTTCGCTGCTGATACGGCGGAGGGCCTCACCGAGGCTCAACGCCAGGAGGCCTTGCTTAAAACCGGAGCCCTCCAGAGCGCGATTTTCAACAGCGCCAACTTTTCGAGCATCGCCACTGACGCGAAGGGCGTGATTCAGATTTTCAACGTCGGCGCCGAACGCATGTTGGGCTACACCGCCGCCGACGTGCTGAATAAAATCACCCCGGCTGATATTTCCGATCCACAAGAAGTCATCGTGCGCGCCAAGGCTTTGAGCGCCGAGCTCGGCACCCCGATTACGCCGGGCTTCGAGGCGCTGGTATTTAAAGCCTCGCGCGGCATCGAGGACATTTACGAGCTGACTTATATCCGCAAGGATGGCAGCCGTTTTCCGGCCATTGTGTCGGTCACGGCACTGCGCGATGCGCAGAACACCATCATCGGCTACCTGTTGATAGGCACCGACAATACCGCGCGCAAGCAGGCGGAAGCGGCACTGCTCAAAGCAGGCGCTTTGCAGAATGCGATTTTCAACAGCGCCAACTTTTCAAGCATTGCCACCGACGCCAAAGGCGTGATTCAGATTTTCAACGTCGGCGCCGAACGCATGCTGGGCTACACCGCCGCCGATGTGATGAACAAGATCACGCCGGCCGATATTTCTGATCCGCAGGAAGTGATTGCGCGTGCCAAGGCCTTGAGCGCCGAGCTTTCCAGGTCGATTACACCGGGCTTCGAAGCCCTAGTGTTTAAAGCCTCACGCGGTATTGAGGATATCTACGAGCTGACCTATATCCGCAAAGATGGCAGCCGCTTTCCGGCCATCGTGTCGGTGACCGCGCTGCGCGACGCGCAGGACACCATCATCGGCTACCTGTTGATCGGCACCGACAATACTGCGCGCAAGCAGGCAGAAGAGGCGCTGCTCAAAGCGGGCGCTCTCCAGAGCGCGATTTTCAACAGCGCCAACTTTTCCAGCATCGCCACCGACGCCAAAGGCGTGATCCAGATTTTCAACGTCGGCGCCGAGCGCATGCTGGGCTATGCCGCCGCCGATGTGCTGAACAAGATCACGCCCGCCGATATTTCCGATCCGCAGGAAGTGATTGCGCGCGCCAAGGCGCTGAGCGCCGAACTCGGCACCCCGATTGCGCCGGGCTTCGAAGCCCTAGTGTTCAAAGCCTCACGCGGCATCGAAGACATTTACGAACTGACCTACATCCGCAAGGGTGGCAGCCGCTTCCCGGCGGTGGTGTCGGTCACGGCGCTGCGTGACGCGCAGAACACCATCATCGGCTACTTGCTGATCGGCACCGACAACACCGCGCGCAAGCAGGCGGAAGAGGCGCTGCTTAAAGCGGGCGCCTTGCAGAATGCGATTTTCAACAGCGCGAATTTTTCGAGTATCGCCACCGACGCCAAGGGGGTGATTCAAATTTTCAACGTCGGCGCCGAACGCATGCTGGGCTACGCCGCCGCCGACGTGATGAACAAGATCACCCCGGCTGACATTTCCGACCCGCAAGAAGTCATCGTGCGCGCCAAGGCATTAAGTGTCGAGCTTGGCACCTCGATTACGCCGGGCTTCGAGGCGCTGGTGTTCAAAGCCTCACGCGGCATTGAGGACATTTACGAGCTGACCTACATCCGCAAGGACAGTAGCCGCTTCCCGGCGGTGGTGTCGGTCACGGCGCTGCGCGATGCGCAGAACGCCATTATCGGCTACCTGCTGATCGGCACGGACAATACCGCGCGCAAACGGGTGGAGGCCGAGCGGGCGCTACTCTATGAGGCGCTGCAGGAAAAGAATATCGAGCTGGAAAGCGCCACCTCCGTGGCAGAAAAAGCCAACCTTGCGAAATCAAATTTCCTGTCCAGCATGAGCCATGAGTTGCGCACCCCGCTCAATGCGATCCTCGGCTTCGCCCAGTTGCTGGAAGCCGGTTCACCGTCGCCCACCGCCACCCAGATGGTAAGGTTGCGCCAAATTATCAAAGCAGGTTGGTATCTGCTGGAGCTGATTAACGAAATCCTTGATCTCGCGGCTATCGAATCCGGCAAGCTATCGCTGCCGCGCGAACCGGTGTCACTCATTGATGTGATTCACGAATGCCAGGCGATGATCGAAGCGCAGGCGCAAAAACACCACATCGCCATTCACTATCACCCATTTGACAACACCTGGTTTGTGAATGCCGACCGAACCCGCGTAAAGCAGGTGCTGATCAATCTGCTTTCCAATGCGATCAAATACAACCGTGAGTCTGGAACGGTCGAGGTGGTGTGCAACACGAGCACCCCGGAACGCATCCGCATCAGCATCAAAGACAGCGGTGCCGGATTGCCGCCGGAAAAGCTGCTGCAGTTATTTCAGCCGTTCAACCGTCTCGGGCAAGAAACCGGGAACGAGGAAGGGACCGGCATCGGTCTGGTCGTCACCAAACAATTGGTCGAGCTGATGGGCGGCACCCTGGGCGTGGAAAGCACCGTCGGCGTGGGCAGTGAATTCTGGATCGAACTGATCCGCGACTTTTCGCCACAAGCGGCGGCGGGACATACTCTGCCCGCCGAGCGTGCGCCGAGCGTGCATGGCAACGTGGCATTGCCCACCCTGCTCTACGTGGAAGACAATCCGGCCAACCTGATGCTGGTCGAACAGATCATTGAGGACCACCCCCAGGTGCGCATGCTGAGCGCGCGCGATGGCACGCTGGGCGTCGCGCTGGCGCGCGCGCATCTCCCGGATGTGATTCTGATGGACATCAACCTGCCTGGCATCAGCGGCATCGACGCGCTGAATATCCTGCGCGCAGACCCCGCCACGACGCACATCCCGGTGATTGCCCTCAGCGCCAATGCGATGCCGCGCGATATTAAAATCGGACTGGATGCGGGATTCTTCCAGTACCTCACCAAGCCCATCAAGGTCAGTGAGTTTATGAACGCGTTGGACGACGCACTGAAACTTTCTGAAATGGGATCGGCCAACACCAAGGAAACCAACAAATACGATGATTAGCGAACCCGAGATTCTTAACGCCAGAATTCTGATCGTTGATGATAAGCAACTCAACGTGCTGCTGCTTACGGAAATGCTGCGCGATGTCGGCTATACACGCATTGCGTCGACCACCGACCCCTATGAAGTTTGCGCGCTGCACCAACTGCACCATTACGACCTGATCCTGCTCGACTTGCAGATGCCCGGCATGGATGGATTCCAGGTGATGGGCTGCCTTAAAAAAGTTGACGCAGATGACTACCATCCGGTGCTCGTGATCACCGCCCAACCTAATCTCAAGCTGCGTGCGCTCGCCGCCGGCGCGAAAGATTTTGTCAGCAAACCGTTTGATCGGGCCGAGGTGTTGATGCGGGTGCACAATATGCTGGAGGTCCGCCTGTTGCATGAAGCAGCCCGCAATCACAGCAAGATGCTGGAATCCCTGGCGCTGACGGACCCGCTGACCGGGCTTGCGAACCGGCGCCTGCTCGCCGACCGCCTATCGATGGCGCTGGTCCATGCGCGCCGGAACAAAAGCGCGATGGCGGTGGTGTATCTGGATCTTGACGGATTCAAGCAGATCAACGACACCTTGGGACACGGCGTCGGAGACCTGCTGCTGAAAATGGTCGCAGCGCGCCTGGTGTCGACAGTTCGCGAAGAGGATACGGTGGCGCGCCTGGGCGGTGACGAATTCATCATCGCGCTGTGGCACGTCAGCGGTAGCGACGATGCGGCCAAGGTGGCGTTAAAAGTCATCGAGGCGGTGTCGCAACCCTATGACATCGAGGGCCATACCGTGAGCATCACCACCAGCGTCGGTGTCAGTCTCTATCCCGTCCATGGCGAGGACGCAGACACGTTGATGAAGTGCGCGGACCTGGCCTTGTACGCCGCCAAGCACGCGGGCAAGAACGCCTATCGGATCGCGGCGCGTACCGATCTGTCAGCAGACGTGCGCAACCCTCCCTTAATCAGTACGCGCTTGCCGCAGCAGTGAAAATGAAAATTACGTCGGCGCTATCGGGCTGATTAAGGCTACATGTCTTGATATTTATTTTGTGATTCCGGTGCGTGCGCTAGCTCATGCTAACTGACTACCTGCGGCGCACGCAGGTAGTCAGGGTGGTTAGGGGCCACTTCCGCCGTACCCAGATCTTCCGTAGGTAGTGAAGCGATCGAAGTCGCGTGCCGCATCACCTTGCTACGATACTTAGCGCTATCCGCCCGCTTAATTAAATCGTCGAAGGTTTGTCCGTTGCCTGGGTAAACATCAGTGGTCGCTTGATTGAAAAGTTAGTCGTCTCGGGGGCCCGCCACCAATTGCACCAAGGAAAAGATTGCTGCGTTGCTCGCGCCTGGCTTCAACGCAAGACTAAAAGCTTGATAGGCGGGCAGGTCAAACTGTTCCAACCAGCGCAATGACTTTTTTGGTCCCTGGGACCACAAACCGCGTAGGTGAAAGTAGTCATCAAGCAGCGTTGTAAGCAGCCAAACACGGCGGTAGTCCCCTTCAGCGTCAGCGCGTTCGATGCGCGCTGCCATCTTGTGCGCCCAAACCTTACGCGCCTGAACTTCGTCGGGAGGCAATCGTTCAGGACCGCGACGGAAGATGTCTTCAAGCTGGCGAAGAAAATTCTCGGCCTCGGCTTCACGTTGTAAAACGATCTGGCTGCCTCTGAGCTTGAGATGCTCATCAGTTGGATTGAGCAACAAGGCCTCTGGATAGACGAAGACATCTAAGTACGCGCCGTCAGCCCGCCGCGCAATTCGGCAAGGCTTGGCGCTTGGACCAAACGCGGCTACGTCGTAGTCACTATCCACTCCTGCTGAGCCATCAGCGCGCGAACCATACAGAAGAATCGTATGAACCGCGTGAGCCGACGTGAGCTCTTGCCGAAGGTGGTTAAGGATTGGTTCGATCATGCAAGATACCTAACGTTTGACATTAGCGACGCACAACAGAGGCACCACTCTTGGTCGAGCGCGACATTGTTTCCCACCGTTATTTGTCCGTTCGATTGAAGGGTTAGGTAAACGCCGATTAAATCAATCCGTTCGTGCTGAGCCTGTCGAAGCCGTTGCTCACCTGTTGATTCGCAGGCGGCGCATTTCGACAAGCTCAATGCGAACGGATTTAATCGGCGTTTCCTTAGCGAAGCAGTCGGACCAAAATTCAGTGCTGGCATTGGCGCACCCCTATGTTGATTAATTACTTAACGCGACTGGCTTGAGAGATCTCAAGCCGCTTCTCCATGAACACACTCAATGGATCGCTGCTGTAGTTTCCAAAAGGGCCGCGCTCCACATAGGCGAGCCGCTTGTAAAGACCAAGCGACTCGGGTTGCTTGATTCCGGTTTCGAGCCTCGCGATGCGCACGCCACTAGCCTTTAGATGCGCCTCCAAGCGCCGCATGATTGCTTTTGATAGCCCTTTTCCCCGGTGAGACTCAAGTACAAATACCCGTTTGATTTCACCGTACGTACCGTCCTCGGTAATGGTCTTGACCGCGCCGCATGCGACGAGTTCGCCTGCGATATAGCCGCCGAGAAAGAGAGCGCTTGGAAGCGCCAGTGCTTGAATACTTTCAATATGATTACTCTCTGCTGGATAGAGAGCTGCCAGATATACATCCGACTTGGCAATCAATGCCTGAGCCGCTGTGGATTTTGGATTCAGTGGCTCAATGTTCACAGCGTTTCGTTCGTGAGGTCTAACGTTCGAGCTCGACGTGAGAGGCGATCGCACGTGGGAGCTTGGAGTGGAGTATCTAACTGGCGTCGATACGCACAAGCCCGAGTGAGGATGGCGATCCTCTGTGGCTTCGACCACCCCCGCCGTCCCTCGGCGTCGCGTGACAGCCCTTGTGCCGTGATTAGCATCTGCATTCGCTTCCGCCTTTTTTCCGGTGTACAGGAACTGCTGCGCCTCACCCGAGCTCGATTCTAACTGGAGGGGGTAACGCCCAGCCTTTGTAAACCATGAATGAGTCGGTACGAGGATGAGCTTGAATTGTTTCTAGAGCCACGATCGAACATCCGTCGTCAATGACTCTCAATATGTGTTTAGGGCAGAACCTGCGTTATTGAATTGTAAAGACAGTACACCCGTGGCCCGGATGAACTAACAATACTGCAACGTTTACCGTAGGGACGACTTCGTCTGTTGACGGGCCAGGGTCTCATATGTGTTAGGCAATCTCCCTCAGTAAATTCCGACATCAATGGGTGACTCGTGAGCAATTCGCTGTAGCCGTTCAGCGTAGGTTGCCAGACACAGCTTTCGCTGCTCGTCCGTCATGCGAACAGGCCCATACACGATCTGCGGTGCCATTATGTCGAAGCCGACGAACTGCAACATGCCTCGGTGAATCGGGCGCAAAACTCCGGCGATGTCCCCTTGGAATGCTCCTTTGCGATAGGCCTCTTCCGGGCTACCTGTCGTCAGGGATAGTAGTGCTCGCTTTCCGCGAAAAACGCCGCCCGCGTAAATCCGATCACCGCCGTAGATGCGCCCCATCGCAAAAACACGATCAACCCACCCTTTGAGAACTGCCGGCAACCCAAACCACCATAGCGGAAACTGCCAGATCATTAAGTCGCACCACTCAATCTTTTCCATCTCGGACTCGATCTCTGCCGAAAAGCTATTCATTTCGGTAGCGTGCATTTCTTCGATCTGTTGTTTAAAGTAGTTTGGATCTTTGACCGTCGTAAAGTTATTCCGGCCGGAAACCGGATCGAAGCGCATCTCATGCAGGTCGGAAGTCTTCACCTCATGTCCTGCTCTGGCAAGCTTCTCACAAGCCGTGCGAAACATTGCATTGTTGAAACTTTGGGGCTCTGGATGCCAATAAACCACGAATACTTTCATAAACGAACTCCTTAATTGCCTAACGTAAATTAGGCGTCGTGGGCCGTGGCCTTGCCGGAGCCCCTAGTTGGGCAGCCGAGCCACTGGCTACGGGTGGTGAAGAAATCCGTTTTGTGCCTTGATGACCGATCAGTCTTCGGGAAGAGACCCATTTGTTTACACGTCATTGTCTTCGTATGTCACGTCCTTTTAGTAGTGATAGGGCGAAGCTACTTCGTCGCTCGCAGATTCTCCGTGCGGTAGCACATGTAGCGCCCGCGCGTCCTTGTGGTGGATGCCTAACGTGTTGTTGAGCAGCGCGGCCACAACACTAACAGGAAACGGTGCGCCGTCTCACCGCGTCCGCTCGAACTAAAGGTTAGGCAGCGCGCTACCACTGGCGGCGACAGTCTGAACAACGGGCTCGGCGGATACGGGGCCTAGTCGATCTTCCTTATGGTCACCGTCATCGATGGCACCCAATGCTTCCCGT
>JANOOV010000238.1:0-5913 GCA_031421535.1 Gammaproteobacteria bacterium | reverse complement strand
GGCGGGTGACTTCATGTCAACAATTATTTTCTCTGGATTTTTTATGCGCGTATGAATGACATGTCCTGGCGCTATCGGGCCGTGGTAGTGCAACCCGTGCGCACGGGCACGCTACGGAGATTTTTGTTTGTTGTTACAGCTATGTAGGTCGGGTTAGCCCATCCGGGCGTAACCCGACGTTGCATGGGTCGGTGCGAATGCGTCGGGTTACGCTGCGCTAACCCGACCTACGGTTTTCGTCAGACCTCCCGCAAGCAATCGCCCCCATCCGCCCCTCACGATAATCACGAATCGCCTGCTGGATTTCCGCTTCAGTATTCATCACAAACGGACCATGCCGTGCGACCGGCTCATTGAGCGAAGCATCTTGGTAACGACAATCTGTTGTGAAATACTCGCTTGCAGTAAAATCGACATCTCGCTCGACCATCACACCGATTGAATTCGCAGGGAACTGCCGTGAAACCTTCCGACGCATTACGTGCCCATCGAGACGCGGTGAAAGTCATCATCGAGCAACATCACGCCCGTAATGTTCGCGTGTTCGGTTCGGTGCTGCACCACAACGATACCGAAGCCAGCGATCTCGACTTGCTGGTGGATACGACGCCGGAAACCACGTTGATGGACATCGGGGCAATGCGGCTGAAACTGCGCAAATTGCTGGGCGTCAAGGTTGACGTGCTCACGCCGAAGGCATTGCCCGACAATTTCCGCGATCAAGTGCTCGCGGAGGCCATGCCGGTATGAGTACGAATCGCGCGTTGCGCATTCCCGACGATCTCGACCATATCTTGCAAGCAATTGGTCGCATCAAGAATTACACGCACGAACATGACGGAAGCTGCGTTTCTGCGTGATGAAAAGACCCAAGACGCGGTGATTCGAAATATTGAAATCATCGGTGAGGCCGCGCGCAATATTGAACGTAATCATCCGGATTTTGCGGCCCAACATGCGGACGTGCCGTGGGGAATCGCCTATGAGATGCGCAATGCGCTCGCTCATGGTTACTTCAAAGTGGATTTCGAAATTGTCTGGAAAACGATAGGGAACGATCTGCCCGCCCTGGAACAGCAAATCTTGTTAATCCGCACACCCGAGTAATAGCGCCGGGTCAGACATACACCGCTTCCTGATCGATGCACTGTTTCAGATAGGCATTCATGCGTTCGCGGTAATGCACGACGTCGACGCTCCGGCCAAACGCCTGTTGCAGCGTTTCCTTGATGTGCACCAGCGAAAAAAGATCGGGCTCGCGCATACGCAATACCACGTCGACATCGCTCGATTCGGTGGCTTCGTCGCGTGCCGCCGAGCCGAACAAGCCCAAAATCGTTACGCCGTACACGCGCGCAAACTCTTCTTTGTGGCGACTCAATATCGCCAACGCGCCCACGCGCCGTAATCGCTTATCGCTCATTGCAGTGAACCTTCGTGACCAGAACCTAGTGTGTTGGAACGCACGGCGCATCCTACCGCTTTTTTGCGGAAAGTAATTCGTCCATGGTTACATCGATCTCCTTGGCGATCTGGCGTAGCAAGATGGGAGAGATGTCACGCTCAGGATGAAATGGGGACCGTCGTGGCTCTGCCGTCCGGATGCCGGTATTGTTTGTGCGAACCGCGTTGCCGCGTCTCGACAAAACCCAATGCAAGCAAGAGCACCGTAACTTCGCGTGGTTTGAGTATCGGCGGCTTGGACACGCTTATCCCACCATCACCTGTTGCGTGCCGACAAACTCTGCTTCAAGTATTGGTTCACCGTCTTGCAGCAGCATTTCGAGGACTTCGCGCAGGTTCGCATTGATCTCGTCAAGCGTTTCGCCTTGGGTGTGTGCTCCCGGAAAACCGGGAATGTGCGCTACGTACAAACCGGTGTCGGTGCATTTTTCAATGATAGCGGTGTAAACATGCATGGCTCGGTTCCTATAGATGTCGGCGCGGGAATCTGATTCTCTCCGAAGAGATGTTTGACCACACCCACGCGTTGCCGGTTTTCAGATAACGCGATGTAACGTCGGTGCGGCATCCGTTGTGCGGCTTACTCTTTGCGGCGCGCTCACGCTATAGTCGTTAAGACTTGACCGAGGATAGGCCCACTTGCATGACTGACCCCGCGATTTTTGACGCCGACGCCTTTGATCGCGCGCTGGCGGACACGCCGAATGTGCTCGGTGTATTCCGGCACGCGCTGCAGACCGGGCAGCAGGTTTTGCAACGCTGTTTCGAGAACGGTAGTGACGCGGAACCTTTGGTCTATGCGCGCGCCGGGTTGATCGACCAGTTATTGACGCGCGCCTTTGTACGCACCGTACCCTCGCCGCTGTGTGCGCTGATCGCGGTCGGCGGTTACGGGCGTGGCGAATTGCATCCGCATTCCGATATTGACATTTCGGTGCTGGTGCCCGATCACCTGGACGAATCGATTCGCGGCAGCCTGGAACAGTTCGTCACGTTTTTGTGGGACACCGGTTTGCAGATCGGCCACAGCGTGCGCAACGTCGCGGAATGCGTGCAGGAAGCGCGCGCGGACGTGACCACCGCAACCAATCTGATGGAGTCGCGTCTGCTGTGCGGGCCGCAGGTTCTGTACGCGCGGATGGTGTCCGCCGTCGGGCCGCAGCAGGTGTGGCCGAGCCAGGATTTCTTCGCCGCCAAGCTCGCCGAACAAGTCGCGCGCCATCGCAAATTTTACGACACTTCGTACAACCTCGAACCCAACATCAAGGAAGGCCCCGGCGGTCTGCGTGACATTCAGATGATCGGCTGGGTCGCCAAGCGCCATTTCGGCGCGGGCACCTTGCACGCGCTGGTGGCGCACGGTTTTCTGAACGAAGACGAATACACCGCACTGAACGACGGCCAGAAATTTCTGTGGAACGTGCGCTTCGGCCTGCACACGCTGGCCGGGCGCCGCGAGGACCGGCTGTCGTTCGATCACCAGCGCCTGCTCGCCAAACATTTCGGCTACAACGAAGCAGGATCGCATCTTGCCGTCGAAGCGTTTATGAAACGCTACTACCGCACGGTGATGGAGCTGAACCGGCTCAACGAAATGCTGTTGCAGTTATTCGACGAAGCGATTCTGGGCGATGTGGCAGCCGCGCCGGTGCCGATCAACAAACGCTTCCAGACCCGCAATGGTTTTATTGAAGTCGTGCACGAGGGCATCTTTAAACGCTATCCCTTCGCCCTGCTGGAAATTTTTTTTCTGCTCGCGCAACACCAGGAAATCAAAGGCGTGCGCGCGCAAACCATCCGGCTGATCCGCAGCCACCGCAACTTGATCGACGATAAATTTCGCAACGATTTGCGTTGCCGCAGCCTGTTCATGGAGCTGCTGCGCCAACCGCATGGACTCACGCACGAACTGCGACGCATGAACCGCTACGGCGTGCTCGCGGCCTATTTACCGGTATTCGGCCACATCGTCGGACAAATGCAGCACGACCTGTTTCACCACTACACCGTGGACGAACACACGCTGTTCGTGGTGCGCAACCTGCGCCGCATGACGGTACCGGAATTCGCACATGAATTACCGATGTGCAGCGAACTGATCCAGCGCATACCGAAACGCGAGGTGCTGTACCTGGCCGGGTTATTTCACGACATCGCCAAAGGGCGCGGCGGCGATCATTCCGAACTGGGTGCGGACGAGGCGCGCGCGTTCGCGCACGCGCACGGCTTGAGCGAGTTCGACACCCGCCTGCTGGTGTGGCTGGTGAAACATCATTTGATCATGTCAACAACAGCCCAGCGTAAGGACATCAGCGACAGCAAGGTCGTCAACGATTTCGCCAGGGTGGCGGGCAATCAAACCGCGCTCGACTATTTATATCTGCTCACGGTGGCGGACATCCGCGCGACCAATCCGACCTTGTGGAATTCCTGGAAAGACTCGCTGCTGTGGGAGCTGTATCTCGCCACCTCGCGCGCGTTCCGGCGCGGACTGGACAACGTGCTCGACCAGACAGAAATAGTGCGCGAAACGCGCACCGAGGCGCTGCGGCTGCTGCAAGGTTTGGGGGCGCAGCAAGACCATATCGAGCGGGTGTGGAGCAACTTCGGCGACGATTATTTTCAGCGTTACTCCGCTGATCGGGTGGCGTGGCACACCCAGGCCATTTTGCAGCATACCGACCGCACCCTGCCGCTGGTGTTAATTCAGTCGCAGGGCCAGGACGGGCGTGGCGGCACCGCTGTTTTTATCTACACGCAAGATCGTGACTTTTTGTTTGCGGCCGTTACCCACGCGCTGGATCAACTCGGTCTGAACATCGTCGACGCGCGCATTATCTCCACGTACGATCGTTACACCCTCGACACCTACACCGTGCTGGAAGAAACCGGCGCACCGATCAACAATCCGGCGCGCTTGCGCGCCATTGTCGATACGGTAAGCCGATCCCTGTCTAAACCCGGCCCCCAGGTGCATGTTGTAAAACGGCAGGTGCCGCGCCAACTCAAGCAATTCACCATCCCCACCCAAATCAACTTCAGCGACGACCCAGCGCACGCGCGCACCGTCATGGAAGTCGTGACCACCGACCGGCCGGGATTGCTGGCGCAAATCAGCCAGGCGCTGATCAAGTGCAACGTACGTCTTAAAAATGCCAAGATCGCCACCCTCGGCGAACGTGTCGAAGATATTTTCTACATCACCGATGATCGCAATCAGCCTCTTGATGACTCCGACCGGCGCGCGCAGCTTGCCGCCGCGATTCGCGAATTCATCACGCCCTGACCCCATGAAATGCCGGGTAACTGCGCAACCCGGCCTGCATTAGGCCGCCTGACAGCACGGCTTAATACTTTCTGCAAACTGTCGATACATAGCCCGACCCCGGTGTTTGTTCGCGACGTTTGCATTTGTCACGCATCAATCCGGCATGGATATCGAGACCACGCTATGAAACTGAGACAATTGCAATACATCTGCGAAGTCGCACGTCGCGGACTGAACGTATCGGCGGTGGCGGAACTGCTGCATACCGCACAACCGGGCATCAGCACCCAGATTCGCCTGCTCGAACAGGAGCTGAAAGTCAAAATCTTCGAACGCAACGGCAAACGTTTCGTGGCGGTGACGCAGCCGGGCAAGATTATTCTGGAACGCGCCGAAGCCGTATTGCGCGAGGTCGAATACATCAAGCAGATCGGTAACGAATTCACCAAGGAAGATCAGGGCCTGTTCTCGCTCGCGACCACACACACGCAGGCGCAATATGCGCTGCCGCATACGATCAAGGCGTTCAAGGCGCATTATCCGGACGTGCGCCTACGCATCCATCAAGGCAACCCGGAGCAGATTTCCGATATGGTGATGGCGGGCGTCGCGGATCTCGCCATCGCCAGCGAGACTGCAAACATGCATAAATCGCTGGTGACGCTGGCCTGCCACACGTGGGATTTTTGTGTGGTGACACCACCCGATCATCCACTACTAAAAGATCACGAACTGACCCTTGAACATCTGGTCGAATTTCCGCTGATCACCTACGACTACTCGTTCGCCGGCCGCTCGCTGATCAACAAGGCCTTCACCGACAAGAATCTGAAAACCAACATGGCGCTCACCGCCATGGATTCGGATGTCATAAAAACCTACGTGGAACTCGGCCTGGGTGTCGGCATCGTGGCCAAAATGGCCTTCGACCACAAACGCGACAGCGGCCTGCGCAGCCTCGACGCCAGCCATTTGTTTGCGTCCAACACCACACACATTGGTCTGCACCGTGGCAAATATCTGCGCGGCTACATGTACGCGTTCATCGAACTGTTTGCGCCGCATTTGAAGCGCAACGTCATCGATGAGGTGTTGCATCGGGAATAGAGCTACTGATCTTTCCCCTACACCGTCGCCAAATCGCCCTTCTGCTCCAGCCACGCCTTGCGGTCCGACGCGCG
>JANOOV010000237.1:0-4412 GCA_031421535.1 Gammaproteobacteria bacterium | reverse complement strand
GCATTGTGCTGATGCTGCTGATCAACGTCACGCTGTTCGGGGCGCTTGGACTGAGCGTGTGGGCGGTGCAGATGATGTGGATTCCAGTCTGGGCAGCGGGCGTCATTAACGGTGTCGGACATTGGCGCGGCTACCGTAATTACGAGTGCGCGGATGCGTCGCGCAATATCTCGCCGATCGGGTTGCTGATCGGCGGCGAGGAGCTGCACAACAACCACCACACCTATCCGAACTCGGCCAAGCTGTCTTCAAAATGGTGGGAATTCGATATTGGCTGGATGTACATCCGTATTCTGGGTCTGTTGCGGTTGGCGCACGTGCGTATCGTGCCGCCCACGCCGTTTATCGTCATGTCCAAAGCGCGCATTGACGCAGACACGCTCGCGGCCGTGGTGATTAACCGCTTCCAGGTCATGTCGCGCTACTGCCGCGCAGTGATTTACCCGGTACTCAAAGAAGAATTTCGCAAAGCCGACGTTTCCTACCAGCAGCTTTACAAGCGCAGCCGCACCCTGTTGATCCGTGAAGAGTCGTTGCTCAATGCCGACGCCAGGGAAAAACTGGAAACGGTGTTAAGTGGCAGCCACGCGCTGCGCACCGTGTACCGCTTCAAGCAACAGTTGCAGGAGATTGGTCGACGCTCTACCGCCACGCAAGAAGTCCTGCTCAAGCAACTACAGGAATGGTGTAAACAAGCGGAAGAAACCGGCATCCGTGCGTTACAGGAATTTGCGCGCAGCTTACCGGCCTATACGTTGCGTACTGCGTAATTTATTTTTCCGCAGCAATAAAAAACCCGCACGGTGCGGGTTTTTTATTGGCCGAATTACAGCCAGTCAATTATTTGATTTTCGATTCTTTGTACCTCACGTGCTTGCGCGCAACGGGATCAAACTTCTTGATTTCCATTTTATCGGGCATGGTCTTCTTGTTCTTGGTAGTGGTGTAAAAATGGCCCGTAGCGGCGCTCGACACCAGTTTGATTTTTTCACGCATGATTAAAGTTCCTTAAACGTTTTCGCCGCGAGCGCGCAGATCGGCTAATACTTTGTCGATCCCGTGTTTATCGATGATGCGCATGCCATTGCATGAAATGCGTAGGCGTACAAAGCGATTCTCGCTGTCGACCCAAAACCGGTGGGTGTGTAAATTCGGCAAGAAGCGCCGCTTGGTCTTGTTGTTTGCATGGGACACATTGTGTCCGTACATCGGGCGCTTGCCCGTGATCTGACATACTCTGGACATTGCAATTACCTCCAAAACGAATCTTTCGTCGGCGCGAACTATCGCACACGACGCGCTTACGAGCGCGACTTTATATCAGAAAACCAAATTGCTGGGTAGGGCCACGGCAGATAATTTCTGCCGGTATGGTTTTTCAGGACCGATTCCATTTCCAATTCAAAACGATACGTCGTTGCCCCGCCTTGTCGTGCTACAGCACTCGATTATCAGGCGATCTTGTTCTACTGAAGGCGGCGTCCCTGGCCAGGAAACGCTAACCGCGCTGTGCGGTTTGCAATTTGTGCAGGGTGATTTTGTGAACTTCCGTCTGGCTGGTTTCGATATGTGACTTTAATAGCAGCACCGCGTGCTCGGCGCGCCGCGCGAGAATCGCGCGCAGGATTTTCGCGTGTTCCTCGTAGGTGGCCGCAATGCGGTCGGCGTGCGTAAAATCCAGACGGCGAATGATGCGGATGCGCTCGCTTACATCGTGGTACACACGCGCAATTTCGGGATTACCGGCGGCGCGCACCAGGCTCTCGTGAAATTGTTCGTCGAGTTGCGCCGCGTCCCAACCATCCGTTACGCGCTGGTTCGCAGGCACCAGCCATGCCATTTGTAATTCGGTGAAATCAGGCAGCGGCTGCATTGCACAAATGCGCTTTACCGCAGTGGTTTCCAAAATAAGGCGCAAGTCGTACAGGTGATTGAAAAATTCAAAATCGAACGGCTTCACGTTCCAGCCGTTGCGTGCCGAGACCTTCAAATAACCTTCACGCTCCAGTTTGTGCAACGCCTCGCGCACCGGCGTGCGGCTGACCTTGGTGCGCGCGGCGACTTCCGCTTCCGTGAAGCGCTGGCCGGGCAGCAGGCGGAACTCGAAAATGTCCTGCTTGACGGCCGCGTAGACTTTTACGGCGAGATTGTTTTTTGTCCGCTTTGCCATCGCTTTCCTCTGCTTCATTTTGCGGCAACGCAGTCGCCCGCGCACAAATCCGGTGCGTCATTTCCGCTGTGGTGCGGGTAGCGCTGCGAAAAACTACTGATTCACCGCAGGTTGCAAGCCGTGCGCCGTGTGGCATACCGCTTGCTCACTATTGTATACAAGCTGGTATACAAGAATAGCAACGCGCCGGGCAGCAGGATCAAATTAAAAAATGGATTTGGCAGACCTCAGTCTCGATATCAATACACTTGCGGAGGCTTACCAACGCTCGGCATTCACGCCGCGCGACATCGTGCGCACCGTGTACGCGCGCGTGCGCGCCGCCGCCGATAATCCTGTGTGGATCAACTTGCGCAATGAGGTCGATGCACTGCGGCATGCCGAAGACCTGCATGCACGTGCCGCGCAGGATGGAGCTGCGCAGCTGCCGTTGTACGGAATTCCCTTTGCGGTGAAAGACAACATCGACGTCGCCGGGGTGCCGACCACGGCGGCCTGTGCAGAATTCAGTTATGTACCCGAGGCCACCGCGACGGTAGTGCAGCGTCTGGAGCGGGCGGGCGCGATTTACATCGGCAAGACCAATCTCGATCAGTTTGCCACCGGCTTGACCGGCACGCGCTCGCCGTACGGCGTGTGCCACAACGCGTTTGATACGCGCTATATCGCGGGAGGATCCAGTTCAGGTTCCGCGTTGGCGGTCGCGTTCGGGCAGGTGAGTTTTGCGCTGGGCACCGACACCGCCGGTTCCGGGCGCGTGCCCGCCGCGTTCAATAACATCGTGGGACTGAAGCCCACGCGCGGTGTGTTGAGCACGCTCGGCGTAGTGCCCGCGTGCCGTTCGCTCGACTGTATTTCGGTGTTTGCGCTGACGGCGGTGGACGCGCAAGTGGTATTCAACATTGCGCAAGCAGCCGATCCGGCCGATGTGTTTTCACGTGCGCAAGGCGTGCAGCAACGCAAGAGTCTCGCCGCGTTCCGCTTCGGTGTGCCACGTCGTGATCAATGGGAATTTTTCGGCGACACGCACTCGACGCTGATATTTGAACAAAGCATCGAGCGCCTGTGCGCCCTGGGCGGCACGCCGGTCGATATCGACTTTGCGCCGTTTCGTGCGGTCGGTGACCTGTTGTACGACGGCCCTTGGGTGGCCGAGCGACACGCGGCTCTGAAGGATTTTCTCACGCTCCACGCACCTGCGTTGCACCCGGTCACACGCACGGTGCTGAGTGGCGTGGATCGCTATTCGGCGGTCGATGCGTTTGAGGGCCTGTATCGGTTACGCCGTTTGGAGCAGGAAACGCGGGCGGCGTGGCGCGAAATGGACGCACTGTTGGTGCCGACGGCCGGTACGATTTTCAGTATCGAGCAGGTGCTGGCCGATCCGCTTGCGCTTAATGCCAAGCTTGGTCACTACACCAACTTCGTCAACTTGCTGGATCTGTGCGCGCTGGCGCTGCCTGCCGGATTTCGTGCGGATGGATTGCCGTTCGGCATCACGCTGATCGCGCCGCCGTTGCACGACACGTGGTTGTGCGCGCTGGGTGCGGCGTATCACCAGCGTTTGGGTGGCACCTTGGGTGCGACACGGTTTGCTTTGCCGCCTGCACCCGCTGCGGTTCCCGCAATAGCGCCCGACGAAGTGCCACTGGCCGTGGTCGGTGCGCATCTCAGCGGCTTACCACTGAATCGCCAACTGACCGAGCGTGGTGCGCGCCTGCTGCGCAGGTGCCGCACCGCGCCAAACTACACGCTGTACGCGTTGCCGAACACGCAGCCGCCCAAGCCCGGGCTGGTCTTTACAGATAATACCTCCGGCCATGCCATCGACGTGGAAGTATGGGCCGTGCCGCTCTTAGCATTTGGTTCGTTCGTCGCCGAGGTGCCGTCGCCGCTGGCGATCGGCACCGTGACGCTGGACGACGCAACGCAAGTGAAAGGTTTTCTCTGCGAAGGCTACGCGGTGCGTAGTGCCGAGAACATCTCGCGCTTCGGCGGCTGGCGCAAGTATCTGGCATCGAAAAACATTTAGTTCAACAACGAGAGAGGGGAGAGTGCATATGAAAACCAACACCATCATTGCCGCACTGGTTGCGTCTACAGTGAGCTTGCTTTGGTACCACACGGCCACCGCCGCTGACGCGCGTCAGGAGACCTTGCTCGTCGTCAACGAGTTCGGCCCCAACTCGCTCGACATCCACGGTGTCGGTACCAACCGCCCCGGTTACGGCGTGGCGTGGAA
>JANOOV010000236.1:0-17265 GCA_031421535.1 Gammaproteobacteria bacterium | reverse complement strand
GTCACGCCGCCGAGCGTGATCTCCTTCGAGGCAGAATCGAAAGTCTCAGTCGGTGGAACCACCGCGCGGTGCGGCCACGCGGCGATGTCGCGTGCCGCGTTCGCGTGGGCGACGATGCGCGGCGTTCCTGGAAACGCGCTCGCACCGGCGGCGTGATCTGCGTGGTGGTGGCTGTAGATCACGTAGCGGATCACCGTATTCGGGGCGACGCGAAGAATGTGCTGGGCAAGTTCAGCCGCTGCCGCCTCGTTGATCGGATCGAAAACAATTACGCCCTCTGGCGTCGTAATAAACGCGGTGCGATATCCCTCCCATCGGTAGCTGTAGAGGTCGTCCGCGACCTTGGTCAGCTCTGAGTGTTGCTTGGGGAGCAGCGCGGCGAAGCCATCCGCAAAGTCGCTCTTGATGGCGCTCCGCTTGATAGCAGTGCAGCCCGTCGTCGCCGCGACTATCACTGCCAGTGCGGCCACCATGACCCATGGCCCACACTTGTCCTTATCGGTGAGTGACTTCATGGTTGCCACCAAGTTGCGTTGACCGTGTTGCTCACAGCGAGTGGATCAATTATTCAAGCACTCTGTCTCGCGTTCGACGTTCCAAAGTCCTCGCGGCATCGCGATGGCCTCTGAGAACTATCCGAGCACTCTTTGCGTGGCGACTTTAGTACACGTCCTTCCGGACGCAGCGCCCACGAAGCGAACACCAGACCGGCAATGAAGAGCGGCGCGAGTACCATGCCCACACCATCACCGAGTGCGGCGCGGGACGCGGCAGCGCCAGTGACGTCGAACATCATCCCGGCGTAGGCCCACTCTTTGAGGCGCGGAAAACCGGGAACGGTGATCGCCACCGCACCGAGAACTTTCCACGTGCCCAAGACGGTGAGGAAGTACGCCGGATAGCCAAGATGCGCCATGGCATCGGCGATGTGCGGGATATGCGCGAGATTGGCAACACCTGACCCGGCGAACACCAGAACCACGAGGCCGGTCACCACCCAGTAACTGATCGTCTTGGCCTTCGTTGTGGTACTCAAGTTATTTCCCATTTCGACTTTCTCCGCTGTTGATGATTATCCCCACACAATCCCATTGTTCTTTTTCATTAAATCCCCGGTGACTTTTCTTGAAATGGATTCGGGAATTAATACGTTCGCAATGCGGAATTTAAGCCCCGGCATCACGCTGACACGATTGGCGCTCAGTGCTAGCAGCGCTTCGGCTACGCATTGCTGGACCGAGATGGGCTTCATCGGCATCGTATCTTTATCGAAACCCAGTAAAGGGACGATGGGCGTATCCGTAGGGGTGGTTATTAATACGGTGATGTGCAGCCCCCATTCTTTGAACTCGTAGTGAAGACTTTTTCCCAGACTTAACAACAGGGCTTTACTGCCCGCCATGCTTGCCATGAAAGGAACGCCATCAACAGCGCCCATTGCTCCCGTCAACAGCACGCCTCCTTTTTTCCTTTTTGCCAGGCGTCGGCCAAAATAATGCGTCAGACTCATATGGGATAGGGCGTTTAGCCGAACAAACCGCTGTTGCTCTGCTTCTTCAAAGGATAAAAATTTGCCGACCTTTCCGGTTCCGGCATTGGAAATTAGCAGGCCTACGTCAAGGTCACTGGTCGCTGCATCCATGTCTTTAACGAACCCTTCCTCAGCCAAGTCAACTTGCACTGCGCGGTACTGGATGCCAAATTCCGTTACGAGTTTTCGCCCGACTTCTTCCAGCAGCGGAAGTCGTCGCGCCACCAGCACTAGGTTGAGCCCATTCGCTGCGAGTTGGCGGGCGAACTCTTTACCAATGCCCGATGAAGCACCCGTCACCACCGCCCACGGGCCGAATTTTTCTTTGTCTATCTGTGTATGTTTTGCATTCATGTAAATTTTCCTTCGCTATTGTTATTGGCGGACAGGGTGTCGTTAGTGCTCAATGCTTCCCAATGATCGTGCCGTTGCCGCCGCTCCAATCGATAGTTGGTAACTTCAAGCCGCACTCCATCAGGATCGGAAAAAAACACCACGAAATAATCGGGCGCGTATCCTGGATACAACTTTGGCTCGCTCACCGAAATATTCTGCTCCCTCAGTCTTCGTGCGATTTCTTTTACATCTTCTTCGCTCTCAACCCGCAGGCAGAAATGATGGAGTCCTGGTGCATAAGAGTTATGTGAATCCTTACACCGAGCAGGCCGCAGCACATACCCGAAATGGCGGTTATAATATTGAACGTGTTTCTCGCCATTGATTTGAAATTGATCCTTACGGAAGCCGAGCGCCTTCATGACGACGTCATAGAATGTTTCCGACCTCTCCAGATTCGAAACCGTGATGTAGATGTGGTCAATTCCAATGACTTCAGGCATGAGCTTTCCTTACACCCCAGCGCAATGTTGAACGGCGTTCAACGACGTTACCGACCGCTGATTCATATTGAATTAACCCATTGCTTCAGGCGTGCGGTTTCTCGCAGCATCAACGCCGGGTCATTGAAGGCATTTGTCAGCAAACTCGCGCCTTGCAGCGCCGAAAGCAGATGCAACGCGTGGCCGGAGGATTCTTTTCCCATACCCAGCAGGCGAAATTGCGCTTCGAGCCAGTCAAGGAGTGCCGAGAACGTGCCTGCCGCCTTGTCCGCCAGCGGCCCGCCTTCCTTGTGTAATTCCTGACAGAGACTGCCGATCGGGCAACCGCTTTGCGCAAGCATTTCACGGTTGTCGGCCACCGACGTGATCGCAGCCAATATCCGCTTCCGGGGATCAGACAGCTGGTCCCACTCGCCGAGTTGGTTGCAGGAACACTCCGTGCGGTGCTCGATCAGCGCGTGGCCGAGATCTTCTTTAGTTTTGAAGTAGTAATACACGTTGCCCAACGGCACCTTGGATTCCTGGGCGATATCCGCGAGCGTGGTCTGATTGAACCCTTGCTGTTGAAACAACTTGTTTGCGGCTTCGATCAGGCGTGCGCGCTTATCAATTTTGGATTTTTTCATGGCCTGACACATATTAGTTAGTTAACTGACTAATAATATAGGGCAGAAATATGTGTCTGTCAATCCGGCCTTACCGTTTTAATAAATGCATCAGGGTACACGCTGCCAGGATTCTTCATGGCCGGTGACCAAACGCACCGACAAGACTTGATCGGACAGTTCGACGATCTCATCGCTGGACGTATAGCCCGGCGCGAGGCCGACCACATCGGATTGGGTAATGAGCAGATTAAGGCGCCCGCGTTTGAACTGCCACGATCCGGCGTACTGACCTGCCGGTATTTTATTACCGGCAAAGTCAAGGCGGTGCAAGGTACCGGCGAGGCTGCCGTCGGCGCGCAGGTCGAGATGATTCAGACGACCACCTTCGGTGCTTTCCCAGGCGCCCACCAACTTCTGCTCAGGCCCGCTGCACGCCGCGAGCACCATTCCACACAACACCGCTGCACCCAAGCGACGCAACACACTCACGCCTTCCCTGCATGCAGGCGGGCAAGTGCCGCGCCATTGTCAAGAACGGTACGTACTGCCCCCGCAGCGGCGCCAAGATCAGCATAGCGGCGCACGTGGTGCAAACATAGCGCGCCGGAAAGAATCAAACTGTCACGCACCGGCCCCGGCTTTCCTCCCAGAGCCGCAATCCCCTCGTGTGCTGCCGCAGCTGCCATCGCGTCGATGTCCACCGCGATGGCGATGTCGTCGCCCGGGCGCGCCGCCTGCGGCAAGTCCTGCGGCAGCGGTACGCCACGCGTGGTTTGCACAATACCCAAGGACTCGGGATTGATTTCAAAATCCTGTTCTTCACCCTGGTCGTGATACGCGTAACTCTTGCCCACCTGACGCAATGACGGAATGATGCCGCCCTCCACCCCACGGATCAGCAATGCCGAGTCGAAGCCCGCATGCCGCGCGAGCAACGCGTAAATGCGCGGATAAGGTTTGTGCACATAGCCGGTGACCAGATGGGTTTTACGTTTGCCACGGATCGGGCGCAGCGCGATGTCCAAGGTTGTCAATACCGGCCGCTTCACGACCAGCGTGCGTAGCTCAGTGAGCGCATACAGCGCCGGGCAAAACGCGCTTTGGTCCACATACGACCAACCAATACGCGGGTCGCTCAAGCGCTGCGCCGCCTGCTGCACCGTCAGTTCTACCGCGACACCCGCCGCGCTCAGCACGCGCCGGTGGGTGCACCCGTACTTCGGCCCCATCGTGGCGACGCCTTGTGTAATCGCGGGCACGCCGCAGGCCGCCAGCACTGCCGGTAAAAACGGCGCGGCGGGCAAGGTGCGGTTGTAACCGTCGTAGGGATCGGCAATGTCAACAACCTCGTCCACCTCGGCCGTTACGCTTTCGGTTACGGCGAGCAAGGCATCCAGCACGCCGCGCATTTCATCGTCGGTTTCGCGCTTCATGCGCAGCGCAATGAGAAAAATCGCCGCCTGCACCGGATGTGCGACGCCATCCAGAATCGCGCGCATGCCGCCCTGCGCTTCCAGTTGCGTGATGTCTTTGCTCAATTCCGGGCCGGTGGCGATGCGCTGGATAATCGAACGCATTAAAACCTGCGGATCAGTGCTGCTCATGGTTGCGCTCCCAGATTCACGTAAATGTCTTGTCCGTCGACTTTGACCGGATAAACTTTCAACGGCACGTCGGCAGGCTCATCCAGCACCGCACCCGTGCGCAGATCAAAGCGGCTGCCGTGCAAGGGACATTTCAGAAGCTCACCCCTGAGCGAGCCCAGACACAACGACGCTTCTTCATGCGTGCACATCTCGTCGGCTGCATAAATTTTTCCGCCGACATTCGCCAGCAACACGCGCTGGTCCCGCACCGTGACACATTTCATTTTTCCAGGCGCCACGTCATGCAATACGGCGACTTTGATGTAGAACTCGGACATAACTTAGCCTTTACCGGAGATTTCAGGCGTACATGGTAGCTGAGGGCAGTGGTGCGCAACACCTACTCTTTATGGGCAAGACATCAGGCGGATTCAGCGATGCACACCGAGCCCCCGGTTTTCGGGAGATCCCACCACACTAAAATATTTTCCGTTGGGAATAAAACTCCTCGCCCCGCTGTTTACCTCATGACGGCGCATATTTTTGCGCACCTAACCTTCAATCAGGAGTATGAAATCATGTACAGTAAATTCACGGTTGCTGCACTGTTGCTGGCTTCTTCCACGCTGACGTTCGCAGGCCCGGCCGACGACGCGCAGGCACATTTCAAAGCCATCGGCGCGGGTGAAGTAGATAAAATCATGGCGACGTATGGCGATGGCGCAACACTGCATTGGGTCGGCGGTCCGCTTAACGGCATGTACAGCGGCGCCGATAAGATCAAAGAAGTGTGGGGCAAGTTCGCCAAAAACGCGCCGCTGGAAGTCGCCGTGAGCAAGGTTGAAGAAGGCGCTAATCCGGCGGGCTCGACCGTTACCGCCAACGTGGTCTTCAAGGGCAAAGCTGAAATCAAGGTCCGTTACGTGTTGGTGTATCGCGATGGCAAAGTGGTCAACGAAATCTGGCAGATTGATCCGAAACAGATGTAAAAATGTCAGTGGAAGGTGGGTTACGCGGCCACGCTGCGTAACCCACCCAACACACATGTAAGAGCTGCAATTTAAGGCGCGTCGATAGCATGTCCAACGATCTCATCGCCGAACACATTCCACGCCTGCGCCGCTATGCCCGCGCGCTGACCGGTGAGCGTTCGCGTGCCGATGATCTAGTGCAAGACACCCTGGAACGTGCCTGGACTCGATTTCATTTGTGGCAGCGCGGTAGCAACCTGCGCGCCTGGTTGTTTACCGTCATGCATAATGTGTTCGTCAATCAGCACAACAAAAACAAAACCCAGCGCATGGAAGCATTGGACGACGCGGCAGCCGAACTGTCGGTGCCGGACGACGCGCAGCAGTCGCTGCAATTGCGCGACTTGCACAAAGCACTGGAACAGCTTTCCCTGGAGTACCGTGAAGTGTTGCTGTTGGTCGGACTGGAACAAATGAGCTACGCCGAAGTCGCCGAAATTCTGAAAATCCCGCTGGGCACGGTGATGTCACGCCTGGCACGCGGCCGCGAACAATTGCGCGCGTTGTTATCCGGCCAGACGCCTGCACCGTTGCGGAGGGTCAAATGAACACTCAACCCCCGACCTTCACCGAGAACGATTTACACGCCTACGTCGATCAACGTCTCGACCCGGCACGCCGTGCGCAGATCGAAACGTGGCTTTCAACGAATCCCGACGCCGCCGAACGCGTGCGCGCCTACCGCGAACAGAACGAACTACTGCATGCCGCGTTTGATGGGGTGCTTGAAGAAGCGGTTCCCGAACGCGTGCAGCGCCCCCGCACTGCGCGCTGGGGCTGGATAAACTACGGCGGTCTTGCCGCTTCGCTGGTGTTGGGCGTGGCGCTGGGTTGGCTGGCGCGCGATGAATCGCAGCGCGAGTTACCGCTGAGCATCGTGCTGCCTAAACAGGCGGCGCTGGCACACGTGGTCTACACGCCGGAAGTCATGCACGCGGTCGAAGTCGGTGCCGATCAGGAAGCGCATCTGGTGAAGTGGCTGTCGAAACGCCTGGGCGTGAACGTGCAAGCGCCGCAGCTGCAAGCCGTGGGATTTACTTTGGAAGGCGGACGATTATTACCGGGCGAAGACGGCCCGGCCGCGCAATTCATGTATCGCGACAGTGCGGGTCTACGCTTGACACTTTATTTACGTACCGGTTTACACGATAACCGCGAAACTGCATTCCGCTACGCCAAAGAAGACGCCGTAAGCGTCTTCTATTGGGTAGACGGCAGCACGGCTTACGCGCTGTCTGGAGAATTAGACCGCGAGCGCCTGTTGAACGTGGCGCAAGCGGTCTATAAAGGCATTAACCCGTGAAGGTTGACGACGGACGCGTCGATTTACGACCTGGCTTGTAAGCGACCTGCGGTTTGCGTGCAGGAGCACCCGCACCGGCATGCGACTCGCGCGGTGTGTGGGAATGTCCCTCGTCACGACGTTGCTCAGGTCGAGCTGCCGCCGGACGTGAACGCTCAAACGGACGCGACGCGCTGGGGCGCGCTGTATTGCCGCTCGGGCGCTCGCTGTTAAAGCGCGAATTGCCACCACTTGGACGCGCACTGTTACTGTTCGCGCTATTGCTGTTCGCACTGTTGGAACGTGAGTTACCGTTGCCATAGCCGTTACCACCACTCGGACGCGATGAGGTGGGACGCGACGAACTAGGGCGGCCGCCACCGGGACGTCCGCCAAAGCGGCGCGGACCATCAGAACTCCCCGGACGCGGCTCGGGACGCTTGGGTTCCAAACCGGCAATCACCGTGCGCTCGAAATTCAGTCCCAGCATGCGCTCGATGCGTTTCAGATTGCCCCACTCTTGCGGGCCAACCAATGAATGTGCCTTGCCGCTCGCGCCACCCCGGCCGGTACGACCGATGCGGTGCACGTAATCTTCCGGCGAATTGGGCAGATCGAAGTTGACCACGTGGCTGATACCTTTAATGTCAAGCCCGCGTGCGGCGACATCGGTCGCAACCAGCACCTTCACATTGCCGCGCTTGACCCGGTCAACAGTGCGAATACGCTGTGCCTGCTTCATGTCACCGTGCAGCGGAGCCGCGCGATGACCGATTTCGTTCAGATGATCTGCCAGTTGATCCGCTCCCCGCTTGGTGGCGGTGAACACGATGGCCTGGGTCATTTCCTGCACGCCTAACAAATGCGCGAGCAGATTGTGTTTGTGATCGATGCCGTCGGCTTGATGCACATGTTGCTCGATGGAATCGTGCCGTTGCTGAATGGTCGACACCTGCACCCGTACCGGATCTTTGAGCAAGCGTTGCGCAACGCGCAGCACTTCGCCTTCCAAGGTGGCCGAGAACAACAAGGTCTGGCGTTCGGCCGGTGTGGACTTGGCGATCATTTCCACGTCGTCGACGAAGCCCATGTCAAGCATGCGATCCGCTTCGTCCAGCACCAGCAATTCCATACGTGAAAAATCCACGCGGCCTTTGCCCATGTGATCCATTAGACGTCCAGGTGTTGCCACCAGAATATCCAAGGGTTTACGCAGTAACATTTCCTGCTGGCGATACGCAACGCCGCCCAAAATGGCGCCGCTGGTGACGCGCATGTGGCGACTCAACTCGCTCACTGCATCGGTGATTTGTTGCGCGAGCTCGCGTGTCGGCGATAGCACCAACACCCGCGGACCCACTCCGCCGCGCGTTGAAGGCGTGAGCAAACGCTGCAAAATTGGCAGCACGAACGCGGCCGTTTTGCCGGTGCCGGTTTGCGCCGAGGCCATGACATCGCGACCTTCCGCAATTAACGGAATAGCGCGCTGTTGAATCTCGGTCGGCTGGGTATAGCCCAGGTCGGTGATGGCGCGTTGAATTACTGCATCAAGATTAAATTGTGAAAAAGACACGTGAGAACTCCTCTGTCCGCCGCCACGGGCGGAATCCAATTGTGAAATGAATAAACGAACGATTGGCAGACGCCACGTGTGGCTGAAGAGAGGCACCGCCAGGTTCCGTGCCGCATGTTGTGCGGCAACGCCACTAACCAGGAAACCTGTGGTGATACAGCAGGGAAATCGGTCAGAGACGCGTACTATCCTCTTGCGAGGAAGGGCGCATGGTACGCATGTGGCACATAAAAAGCCAGCGTTATGTTAACAACCATCTAACACCTCGCGGCTGCGCCGGTCTTCCAGACTCAAAATGAAACTCCACTGCGCCGCCGTGACCGGCAAAATCGACAACCGACTGCCGCGCTGCACTACTGCGAAGTCCTGCAATTGTGGGCAATTCTTCATCTCTTCCAAAGAAACCACGCGCTTGAACGCGCGCTCGAATTGCACGTCCACCCTATACCAACGCGGAGTTTCAAGCGTGTGCTTGGGATCGTAGTGCTCGCCTTCGGGATTCAGCGCGGTGTCATCCGGGTAACCGGCGCGTACGATATTCATCGTGCCGACAATACCCGGCTCTTTACAACTGGAATGATAGAAAAATGCTTTATCACCGACCTGCATGTCGTCGCGCAGCATGTTGCGCACCTGATAGTTGCGCACGCCGTCCCAATGCTCGCGCTGCTTGGGACGCTTGCGCAAATCATCGATGCTGAACATGTCGGGCTCGGATTTCATTAACCAGTACTTGGGCACTGCCGTATCTCCCGTCAAAGCGTGAATAGTTCACAACACATCATGGTATTTCGACACTGAGGATTCAAACGTGGGCCACTAAAGTGTGCATCCGATGAACGAACGGTAACACGGGGTCAACAGTCATGCGCTTGCTCAATATCAGCGGTGGAGTAATTTTAGCGGCAGCGATCAGTATCACGGGCGGAGCTCTCGTCGATCCCATTATCGATGCGACACCGATAAATAGTTCGGCTGAAACGCAGCGCGGCGACGTACCACGCATCGTGCTACAGGCCATGAGTTGGTGGTATCTCAGCTCGCAGATTTCACGTGCGCAGTTGCCGACTGATCCTGCCGCACACTATGTGATCATCGATTTGCGCCAGCCCGAAGACTTTGCGCGTAATCATTTGCCCGGCGCGGTTAATATCCCGGCCGACCAAATCGTTGCGCAACTGGGCGGCGTGGCGCCAGATCATAACCAAAATATCCTGCTGTACGGTTACGATGAAACCCACTCGGTGCGCAGTCTGGCGACGTTGCGCCTGCTGGCTTATACCCAGGTTGTACATTTGAAGGATGGCTGGCCTGACCAGGACGCTATTTAGAAATTAGAAATGGGATTATTTGACGAGCTGATTCAACTCAATGATGGGCAACAGGATCGCCAGCACGATCACCAGCACAATACCGCCCATGATGAGAATAATCATCGGCTCGAACAACCCCAGCGCAGCGGCACGCAACGTTTCCAATTCCTGTTCCTGCGCCACTGCCGCGCGATCCAGCATCTGCTCCAGGTTGCCACTGGCTTCGCCACTTGCGATCAAATGCACCGTCATCGGCGGAAAATAGCCGCTGGCATCCAGCGCCGAAAACAAGGTTGAACCCTCACGCACTTTCTTGGCCGCCGCCTCGACGGCGGAGCGCATCGGCCGGTTGGTAATCACTGCGGCTGAAATATGCAAACCATCCAGCACCGGCACTCCACTGGCGGTAAGAATGCTGAAAGTGCGCGAGAAGCGCGCGGTGTTTAGCCCGCGGGTGAAACGGCCGATCACCGGCATACGCAACAACAAATGATGGAAGCTGATGCGGGTGGCTTCGAAACGCCACATATAACGAAGGAACATACCGCCTGCGACTAGCGCGAGCAGCATGAAAATGCCGTACTCGCGCAGGAAATCCGAAATCGCGATCAGCATGCGGGTCAGCACCGGCAGTTGCTGGCCGATGTTTTGAAATACCTGCACCACCTGCGGTACCACGTAGGTCAACAACCCGATCACCACCGCCATCGCCACTAAAGTCAGCAACACCGGATAGATCAGCGCGATCATCATTTTTTGCTGCAACTGCTGGCGCGACTCGGTGTAATCGGCGAGGCGTTCCAGCACCACATTCAAATGACCCGACTGCTCGCCCGCCGCCACCGTGGCGCGGTACAGCTCGTCGTACACATGCGGAAAATCATTCAGCGCTGCCGCCAGCGAATGGCCTTCCATCACGCGCGAGCGCACCGCCACCAGCATCGATTGCAAGCGCGGTTTCTCGGTTTGCTGCGAGACGGTGCGCAGACACTGTTCCACCGGCAAACCGGAGCGCGCTAATGTCGAGAGCTGGCGCGTAATCAATGCCAGATCGGTGGCGCTGACACCGCGCTTGATCAGACCGGATTTTTGCGCGCGTTCTTCGCGTTTCTGCACCTCTTCCACATTCAGCGGAATCATGCCCTGCTCGCGCAGACTCTGGCGCACTTGGCGCGCGGTGTCGCCCTCGGCCACGCCTTTGCGTTCGCGGCCAGCGGTATCCAATGCGGTGTATTCGAAGGCGCCCATAAAATGACTGTGTGTGAATTGGCCCGACGCGGGCTTGTGTATGTTACACGAGTTCCCGCAACGCGACGGTGTTCAGCCGAGACGCAGGGATATCTGTTTGGCGGCCTGTTGCAACGCAACGACCCACGCATCGCGCCGCCGTTCAATCGGTGCCGAAATTGATAATCCGGCGAGCACGTGTCCGTTGGCATCGCGAATCAGGATACCGATGCAGCCCACGCCCAACTCGGCTTCTTCGTTGTCGTAGGCATAACCCTGCTTCGCGCACTCCGCCGTGTTCTTCTTCAGTACGCTGGCTTTGGTGATGGTGTTAACGGTGTAGCGCGGCAGACCGGTGCGGCGTGCATAGCCGGTGCAGGCATCGGCGCCGAGTTCGCCCAGCATGAGCTTGCCCACGGCGGTCATGTGCAATGGCGCGCGGCTGCCGATGACCTGCTCCACGCGCATCATGCGATTGGGGGCGGCGCGCTCGATGTACACCACTTCATCGCCTTCGCGCACGGTGAGATTTACCGTCTCGCCAACTTGGTCGCGCAACTGTTCCATCACCGGCCGCGCAGCATCGCGCAGATCCGGCGCAGCCGCCGCGTGCCCCGCCATGCGCCGGAACACGCCGCCGACGCGATAGTATCCCCGCTCGTCACGCTCAATCCAGCCGTGCGCTTGTAGCGCGGAGAGAATCCGAAACGTCGTGGAGGTGTGCAACCGGGTGTGGGCGGACAGGTATTTCAGATTCGCCGCGTCGGGCTGGTCGGCAATGGTCTGCAACAGCAGCATGGCCCGGTCCAGCACCTGGATTGAGGATTGGCGTTCGGCGCTCATCGTCTAATTCTCACTATGTGGAAACGATTCTGTATTGTGAGAACACGATAACGGATGCTACGGTGGTTGCCAAGCGCAAATTTCAACCGAGGACAAAAGTCATGACCCAGGCCGCCATCAACATCGCATCGGATAACGCAGCGGCAATTCCCGCTTTCTGCGCAGGCATCGACCACTTCGGCACCGCCTGGCCGGAATTCGACGCGCTGGCCGGTACGGCGGTCATCGGCCCCGGCAAGCAAGCGATCAGCGATCCGGCCGACCGGCGCGCGGTCTATCAAACGCTACTGTGCGCCGACGCGCTGCGCTATCTCACACTGCAAGTCACCGGTGCGAAAGCCTCCGGCCACCCGGGCGGTTTTGCGTCGAGCGCGGAAGCCTACGCGGCACTGGTCATGCTCGGGCACACCAACATCCTGACCGAAGTAGGCCACCATGCTCCCGGCTTTTACAGCGCGCTGTTTCTCGATACGTCGCTTGCAGACATGGGCATCCACACCGTGCAGCAGATGCGCGAGCGCTTCCGCGAACGGCATGGCTTGCTCGGGCACCTGTCCGGCGCGATCCCCGGTATTCTTGCGCCCGCCGGTCCGCTCGGGCAGGGCCAGCATTTCGCGATGGCCGGTGCGTTGCTGCATCCGGGCACACTGTTTCCGTTCACGGTCGGCGATGGCGGCATGGGCGAACCGTATGTGCTGTCGTCGATGCTGCACTTCAATACCGCTTACCCCAAGGCGACTAATTTTCTGCCGGTGCTGATCTGGAACGGCTATTCGCAGGAACATCACTCGATGGTGTCCACGATGAGCAACCAGGACATGATCAATTACTGGCAAGGCCACGGCTTCAAGAACGTGGTGCTGGTGAATGCGAAAGATTTTGACGACTCCGGCCAAGACGGCGCGTATGTCGACAGTTCCAATTTTTCATTGCCGCAGCGGCTGGCCTTCACGCAAGCGGTACTCGCAGGGATGGATCGTGCTGCGCGCGCGGCGCTGGACGGGACCCTATCATGCTTTATCGTGAAGCAACTGAAGGGGTCTGGTGTTCACGCCACTGGGGCTAAGTCGCATAACCTGTATCCGGCGGATACGCTGGATGCACAACACATGCGCGACGCCCTGATGCGCCGCGCGTTGCCGGTGCAGGCGTGGCAAATCGTGCGCGACAATTTCGCGCGCGCCGGGGGCGGCCCGGCGGCAAAGACCGTAGTGACCGAAAAAGTGTTGGAGATTGCCGCGCTGGGCAAATTGCCGCTGACCGATTTCGTCCTCGGCGACAAGCAGGTGCCGTCCACCGCAATGGGCACGCTGGTCGGTGCCGTGGCGCAAGCGGATCCGCGTTACCTGGTGAGCAACGCCGACGGCAACGAAGCGTCCGGCATGAAGAATATCAACGCGGCAATGCAAATCCGCCATCCCACAGCGGATGGACTGTATCACCAGAGTCCAAACGGCCGCGTATACGAACCGCTCAATGAAGATGCGTGCGCGGGAATGGCAGCGGGTCTCGCCTTATTCGGTTCGCGTGCTCTATGGCTGTCATATGAAAGTTTCGCCATCAATGGTCTGCCGATCATCCAGACGGTGACGCAGGCGATGGCCGAACTGCGCCGCAAGACCCCGTCCATCGTGTGCATGTACACCGCCGGGGCATTGGAACAAGGCCGCAACGGTTGGACACACCAGCGGCCGGAAGTGGAAAACTACTTCGCGGCGATGATGCGTAACGGCAACGTCTACCCACTGTTCCCGTGCGATGCCAACTCGATTCAAACCGCGTACGCGTGGGCAACGCAGAGCAGTAACAAAGGCGTCGCGATTTTCGCGTCGAAAAGCCCGCTGCCGGTTTACACGTCGCTTGCCGACAGTCAGCGCGCGCTCGACGACGGCGCCATCACGCTGTACGAAAGCAACACCGGCCAACGCACCGTGGTGCTCGCGGCGAACGGTGACATGGTGTTCCTGCCGATCTTTGCGGCGAAAGAGGCGCTGGAAAAACAGGGCTATCGCGTGCGCATCGTCGCGGTGGTGAATCCGCGCCGCTTATATCGCCCCACCGACATCGCGTGGGATACGGTGTCCGAGCCTGACAATATGTTTCTCGACGCAGACCGCTTCAATGCCTTGTTCGACGGCGATGCGCTGCTGGCCATCAGCGGTGGCCCGAGCGCCTGCCTGGAACCGGTGCTGCTGCGCACGCGCGCCGCAAAACGCGACACACTCTGCTGGAAGCGCGGCGAGACCACCGCATCGCCGCAGGAGCTGATGAGTTTCAATGGTTTGACGGCGGAAACGATTACGCAACGGGCGATAACGCTGGCTGGATAATATGGCCACCACCAAAATCATCGTCCTCGACGACGACCCGACCGGGTCGCAAACGGTACACAGTTGCCTGCTGCTGACCCGCTGGGACGAAGCCACGCTGCGCGAGGCGCTCAATGACGCTGCGCCGTTGTTTTTCATCCTCACTAACACGCGTGGATTGGATGCAACGCAAGCCGCGCAGGTCACACGCGAGGTATGCGTTAACCTGCGTGCCGTGCTTGACATCATGCAACGCGAGGGGCAGGCCATTCATCCGCTCATTGTCAGCCGCTCCGACTCCACGTTGCGTGGCCACTATCCGGTGGAAACCGATGTCATCGCGCAGGAACTAGGACCGTTCGATGCACATTTTTTGATCCCGGCTTTTTTCGAAGCTGGCCGCGTTACCCGCGACAGCGTGCATTACCTGCGCGTGAACGAGGCGTGGGTGCCGGTCCATCAAACCGAATTCGCGCGCGACTCACTCTTTGCTTACCAGCACAGTTACCTGCCCGATTACGTCGAAGAAAAAACCCAGGGCCGCATCCGTGCCAGCGAAGTGCAGCGATTTACGCTCGCTGAAGTGCGCGGCGATGTTGCAACCCGCTTGCGCACGCTCAGCGGCAATGTCTGCTGTGTGGTGGATGCGGAACAGCAGTCCGACCTGGATCATTTCTGTGCCGCGCTGAAAAGTGTTGCCGTCGCAGCACACGGCAAACGCTTTCTGTTCCGCAGCGCGGCGAGCCTGCTCACGTCGCTGGCGCAACTGCCGCCGCAACCGGTGCGCGCCGAACAAATGGGGCAATGGACCCGTGCGGGAAAACCCGGTGCGGTCATCGTCGGTTCCCACGTTGCGAAGACCACCGCGCAGTTGCATAGCTTATTGCAACGACCCGGCACTGTGGGGATCGAGCTGGACGTGAACCGCTTGCCGGAGGAGCGTACAGCCGTGCTGGACGCTGCGTTGCAACGCATTGCTGCGCAGCATCGCGACGGCCTCACCAGTGTGGTGTACACCAGCCGCGTCGAGCGCAATTTCGCCACGCCGGGCGAACGCCTCGCCTTCGGCGCTCAGGTCTCGGGCGTGTTGATGGATATCGTGCAACAACTGCCGCGCGACTTGGGTTTTCTCATCAGCAAGGGCGGCATCACTTCCAATGACACGCTCAGCACCGGTCTGGCACTGCGCACCGCGCGCCTGCTCGGCCAGGTGCTGCCGGGCGTGTCGATGCTGCGCTGCCCGGCGGATCATCCACGCTATCCGAATCTGCCGGTGGTGATCTTCCCCGGCAACGTCGGCGATGAGAATGCGCTGGCAACCGTATACAATCGGCTGTCACAACACGCGTTATATCTTCAATTTCCATGACCGCCGATATTGCTGAAACACCAATGATCATCACCGCGCTGCGCGCCCTACTGCCTGCGCACGCGGTGCTCGCCAGCAATGAAGAATTGCGCCCTTATGAATGCGATGGCTTGTCCGCTTATCGCCAAGTGCCGCAGGTTGTCGTATTAGCGGAAAATATTGAGCAAGTACAGGCGGTCGTACGGCTATGCCATCGGCTCGGTGTGCCGGTCGTGGCGCGTGGCGCAGGTACCGGGTTGTCGGGCGGCGCGTTGCCGCTCGCGGCAGGCGTGCTGCTGTCGCTGGCCAAACTCAATCGTATTCTTGATATCGACTTGCGCAACCGCAGCGCGCGCGTCGAACCTGGGGTGCGCAATCTTGCTATTTCGCAAGCCGCAGCACCGCATGGCCTGTATTACGCGCCCGACCCTTCGTCGCAAATCGCATGCAGCATCGGCGGCAATGTCGCGGAAAATTCCGGCGGTGTGCATTGCTTGAAATACGGGCTGACGGTGCACAACATTCTAAAACTCAAAGTCGTATTGGCCGATGGCGAAATAGTCACGCTCGGCAGTGATGCCTGCGACAGCGCCGGGTACGATCTGCTCGCGCTATTCACCGGCTCCGAAGGACTGCTGGGCATCGTCGTGGAAGTGACGGTGCGCCTGCTGCCCAAACCCGAGCGCACGCAAGTGTTGCTCGCGGCCTACGCTACCGTGGGCGCCGCCGGGGGCACGGTGAGTGCCATCATCGGCGCGGGCATCATCCCGGCGGGGCTGGAAATGATGGATCAACTGGCGATCCGCGCGGCGGAGGATTTTGTCCATGCCGGGTACCCGGCCGACGCAGCGGCGATCCTGCTGTGCGAAGTGGACGGCACCAACGAGGAAGTATCGGAGCATGTCGCGACAATTCGCGGCATCATGCTGGCGCAAGGTGCAACCTCGGTACGCACCGCAGTGGACGACAAGGAATGCGCACTGCTGTGGAAGGGCCGCAAAGCGGCGTTTCCGGCGGTGGGTCGGCTCGCGCCGGATTACTACTGCATGGACGGCACCATCCCGCGCCGTTGTCTGCCGCAGGTACTCGCCGAAATCGAACGCCTGTCCAAGGAATATGATTTACGTGTGGCCAATGTATTTCATGCCGGTGACGGCAATCTGCATCCATTGATTCTCTATGACGCCAATCAACCCGGCGAGCTGCACCGCGCCGAACAATTCGGCGCGCGTATTCTGGAATTGTGCGTGCGTGTCGGCGGCACCATCACCGGCGAGCACGGCGTGGGCATCGAGAAACTCGACTCGATGTGCGTGATGTTTCAGCCCACCGAATTGACGCAATTCTTCGCCGTCAAAAACGCCTTCGATCCACACGGCCTGCTCAACCCCGGCAAAGCGATTCCCAGCTTGCACCGCTGCGCGGAACTGGGCGCGATGCATGTGCATCGCGGGCAGGTGCCGCATCCCGACATTGAGCGCTTTTAAATGGATGCCGATCAGAGTGCCGCACTCATTGACGCCGTGCGCGCTGCGGTTACCGCACGCCGCGCGTTGCGGATTGTCGGTCGCAACAGTAAAGCCTTTTTCGACCGCACCACCGGCGTCGCCGACACGCTCTGCGTTGCCGAGCACTGCGGCATCGTCAATTACGAACCGCAGGAACTGGTCATCACCGCGCGCGCGGGCACACGCTTGTCAGAGATGAAAACCGCGCTCGCGCACCACGGACAAATGCTCGCCTTTGAACCGCCGCATTACGGTGCGCACGCGACG
>JANOOV010000235.1:0-1610 GCA_031421535.1 Gammaproteobacteria bacterium | reverse complement strand
GGTGGACGCCGCCGTGGAGGTGGTCGAAAACATCCACACGCAACTGGCGCATGCGCCTGCGGGCGTGAGCCGCCGCCACTTGATCTATCGCGCCGTCGTCGAGGTTTCGGTGCCGGTGCTGTCCGGCGTGCTGATTATCGCCATCGTGTTCCTGCCGCTGTTCACGCTCACCGGGCTCGAAGGCAAAATGTTCGCGCCGCTGGCGCTGACGATTTGCTTCGCGCTGGCCGGATCGCTGCTGCTGTCGCTCACCGTGATCCCGGTGCTGGCGAGTCTGTTGATGCGGTCACACGTCGGCCCTGCGGGCGACGACGACCCGCGTGTGTTGCGCGCGCTCAAGCGTGCGTATCGACCGGTAGTTGCTTGGGCGCTCACGCATCGCGCCACTGCGGTGGTGGCGGCAGCCGCAGCGCTGCTCGGCGCGGCGGCGCTGTTTCCGTTTCTCGGCAGCGAGTTCATGCCGATGATGGATGAGGGCACGCCGGTGGTCATCATCGAGAAAAAACCCGATATCACATTGGAAGCCTCGCTCGCGGCAGACGCGCAATACCACCGGGCGATGATGGAGCTTCCCGAGGTCACCGGCGTCGTCTCACGGACCGGGGCCGACGAACTGCGGCTCGACCCGATGGGGCTCTATCAGACTGACAACTTCATCCTCACTCGCCCGCGCGCGCAGTGGACCCGCAGCATGGAGGAATTCCAGGCGGCGTTACGCGACAAACTCGCAACCTTCGAAGGCATCGAGCTGGCCTTCACCCAGCCCATCGACATGCGCGTTTCGGAAATGCTGTCCGGCGTGCGCGCCGCACTCGCCATCAAACTCTACGGCGACGACCTGGAGGTGCTGGAGGAAAAAGCCCAGCAGATCGAGGAAGTCGCCAGCAAGATTTCCGGCGCGGTCGATATCGTGCGCCCGCCGCTGCTCGGACAGCAGTATTTACAGATTGAAATCCGCCCGGAACGCATCGCGCGCTACGGCGTGAAAGTCGAGGACATCAATCGCCTGATCGAGACTTCCGTCGGCGGGCGCATCGCCACGGAAATTGTCGAGGCCAGTCGCCGTACCGCCGTGCTGGTGCGGTTTCCGCAGGCGGCGCGCAGCACGCCGGAGGCGCTGGCACAGATGCTGGTCGAGCTCCCCGGCGGCGGCACCTTGCCGTTGGCAATGCTCGCCGACATCCGCGAAGCGGACGGCCCGGTGCAGATTACCCGCGAGGCCGGCAAGCGCGTGGCCGTGGTGCAAGTGAACGTGGAGGGGCGCGATATCGTCGGCTTCGTCAACGAGGTGCGCAGCGCCGTCGAAGCCGCAGTCAAACTGCCGCAGGGCTATTACCTCAACTACGGCGGGCAGTTCGAAAACCAGCAACGCGCCGCTGCCCGCCTCGCGGTGGTGGTGCCGATCTCGGTCGCGCTGATCTTTTTGATCCTGTTCTCGACATTTCAGTCGTTGCGCCAGGCGGGGCTGATCCTGCTCAACATTCCGTTCGCGATGATCGGCGGCATCGTCAGCCTGTTCGCGTCCGGTTTGTATCTTTCGGTACCGGCGTCGATTGGTTTCATCACGCTGTTCGGCGTCGCCGTGTTGAACGGCGTGGTGATGATCGCCT
>JANOOV010000234.1:0-6952 GCA_031421535.1 Gammaproteobacteria bacterium | reverse complement strand
GCCGCACCAATCAGTGTGGCCGCACCCTGAACTTCAATACCCGGCACCCATTCCGAGGCCAACCACAGCCCAAACATCACCGTTAACATGCGTAAAATAAATCCTGCCATGAGGCGGGTATTTCTCAATACAATCACCCCGGAACTTTATAGTCCGACGTATAACCCGCCTTCATTCCAGGTAATCGCTGGTACTGAAACAATACCCCGATGATGCCCAGCACCAGCCAGCACGCCACAATGATGTAGCCTTGCGCATCCTCGGCGCGAAAAACTTTTTGGACGCTGGCGATACTGACAGGGTTAATCGCCGCCGTTGCAAACCACGCGATGCCCGCAACCACGCCCCATGCGCCCGAAAGTGCGGTGGCCAGAATAATCATGAGCTTCTGGAAAAACAGCGCGAGTAATCCACCCAGTAGCGCGAAAATGAACAGCATGGTTGGTTCGGGATGCTCCCCGGCGATGGCGTAAAGCTGCAAGGCCACCGCACCGCCAAACAGCGCGCTGACGACGAACACGCCGATCAGGTACACGTTGTTGATCAGCGATCCCGCCACGACGCCCGCCACCATGCCGACAAAAAATGCGGCGTACTTATGATGGAACATGGTATCAATCGCAGTAAATGCCAACGCATACCCGAGGATGAATCCAACCAGAACCAGTACCACTTTAAATGCGCGGTACCCGTAAAGGCACTGGATCGCGCCGATGGCGATCAGCAGTCCGACTAGCGCGTTGGTGGGCAGAGCGATATCGTTGGGCACGGGTGTCTCACTTGGCGGCCAGCGTTTTTAGGTTACGCGGCCCGTTATGAACAGTTGATGATTATGCCGAAAAGGAAACTCCGATGGATAGACTAACACTGGTCATTGCCAACAAAAATTATTCTTCGTGGTCACTGCGCCCCTGGTTGCTGTTGAAGCAGTTCGGAATCGCGTTTGATGAAATGCGGATTCCGCTGGATCAGCCCGACACAGCGCAGCGCTTGCGCGAGTACTCACCCAGCGGCCGCGTGCCAGTGTTGCGCGATGCCAAACTCACGGTGTGGGATTCGCTCGCGATTTGCGAATATCTGGCGGAGAAATTTCCGCAGCTCCCGCTCTGGCCCGCAGCACCTGAGGCACGCGCGCTGGCACGCTGCGTCAGCGCTGAAATGCATTCCGGATTTACCACGCTGCGCGAAAACATGACCATGAACTGCCGCAAACACCTGCCGGGTAAAGGCCGCGCGCCCGGCGTGCAGGACGACATCGACCGTATTACCACCCTTTGGCGCGACTGCCGTAAACACTACGGCGCGGGGGGTGAGATGCTGTTCGGGAAATTCAGCATCGCCGATGCGATGTTCGCGCCGGTGACGTTCCGTTTTGTCACCTACGGCGTCGATACCGACCCCGTCAGCACCGCCTACATCAAGGCCGTGCAGGCACTTGCACCGATGCAGGAGTGGCTGGCGGCGGCACGCGCCGAGCAGGAAATTATTGCTCAGTATGAACGGTAACACTGCCGCGAATATCTACTACTCCACCACCAGCTGCCGTTGCGAAAAACCAAGCTGCAACAGTTTGCGCACCAAGTCGTCGGCGAAATCAACCGACGGCAAGGGGCCAAGACGCACGCGATGCAACAGCTCTGCGCCGCGTTGGACGCGCAGGATGAGGGGCTGGAAACCGTGATTTTTTAACTGGTCCGCCAAGTGTTGCGCGTTTTCCGGTTGCGCAAATGCGCCGAGTTGCACGTACAGCTGCGGTGGCGTGGAAACGGGTGCGACCGCAGGCGCGGGAGGTGTGGTTTCGCGGGCGTCG
The DNA here is from genome assembly GCA_031421535.1 of Gammaproteobacteria bacterium. Taxonomy (GTDB): domain Bacteria; phylum Pseudomonadota; class Gammaproteobacteria; order SG8-11; family SG8-11; genus UBA6921. Next base: position 5,142 of record JANOOV010000234.1, on the reverse strand, counting down.
ATCACGCGCACTTCCACCATCCCGGTGCCAGTGGCGATAATGTCAAGCTTGACTGCGGCAGCGTACGAAAGATCGATAAGGCGGTTGTCGTGGAACGGGCCGCGATCATTGATTTTCACCACCACGCTGCGCCCGTTTTGCAAATTGGTGACGCGCGCGTAACACGGCAGCGGCAAGGAACGATGCGCCGCCGTCATGGCGTACATGTCGTAGGGCGCGCCGCTGGATGTGGGTCGGCCATGAAATTTTCTGCCGTACCACGAGGCGATGCCGCGTTCGTTGTAGCCTGCCGCATTGGCCAGCACCTGGTAGGTGGCGCCGTTAACTTGATAGCTGGGACGGTTACCGTATTTGCTTGGCGGTTCGACGCGCGGCACGGCGTCGGGAATGGTGCGCACGTCGATGTTGTGCGGCGGCGCGCTGTCTTTTACTGCAATGCTGCTGCATCCCCCAAGTAGCAGCGAAATGTAAACAACGCGCGCGCTGTGCGATTTCATCGGTAGCGGTTAATTGCGTGCGACGCTCACATCGTATTGTGTACGTATCTCTTGGGCGAGTTGATACACGGCCATCGCATACAGCGGGCTGCGGTTGTAGCGGGTAATAACATAAAAATTTTGCAGCCCCACCCAGTATTCCGGACCTTGGGCGGCCTCAAGCTCAATCAGTGCACCCAGCTCCATGCCGGGGGGCTTCGGATCAGCAAGAGTGACACCATGACCTGCGAACTGCGCCAGGCTGGTTTGCGGCTTCAGGCCCTGCTCCAGCAGGCCACGGTAGGCGTCGCCTTGAATGGTCGCGGCGGTAATCACCGACTGCCCTGGGCGCCACTCATGACTTTTAAAATAATTGGCGACTGAACCAATGGTGTCAGCGGTACTGCCGATGAGATCTTTTTTGCCGTCGCCGTCAAAGTCCACCGCAAAGCGGCGATAACTTGATGGCATGAACTGTGGGACGCCGATCGCGCCCGCATACGAGCCGGTCAGAGTCAGCGGGTCGATCTGTTCTTCGCGTGCCAGCAAAATGAAATTTTCCAGTTCCGCGCGGAAAAATGGCGCGCGCTCCGGGTAACTGAAAGCCAAGGTGGTGAGTGCGTCGAGCACCTTGAATTTGCCCTTGTGCTGTCCGTATTGCGTTTCCACGCCGATGATCCCGACGATGATTTCCGCTGGCACGCCATAGCGTTCTTCAGCTTTGTCGAGCCAGGGTTGGGCGTTGATCCAGAAGGCTGCGCCTTCCTGAATGCGTTTGGGAGTCAAGAACAGCTCGCGATATTGGTGCCAGGGCTTGGCTTCCGCTGGTCGGCGCATCGCGGCGATAATTTTCGGCTGCGCGCGCGCATGGCCGAGCAACCGGGTGAGTTTTGCCGCGTCGAAATCATGCTTGACGACCATCTCATTGACGAACTGGCGCACCGTAGCGGATTCAAATCCGGTGCTACCGGCTACGGCGCTGTTCGCCGCAAGTAATCCGCTGAGTGCAAATGCGCAGGTTGAAAGGCTTCGGTTCATAACACGACCTGTCAGGTGGGCAGCAACTTACGATGCGTATGGATGGACATGAGAATGCCAAAACCGGCCATGAGCGTCACAATCGACGTGCCGCCATAACTCACTAAAGGTAACGGTACGCCGACCACGGGCAGTAATCCAGTCACCATGCCGGTATTGATGAATACATAGCAGGAAAAAGTCACGGCCAGGCTCGCGCATAACAGACGTGCGAAGGTATCTTGCCCCTGCGTCGCAATGTACAGGCAGCGTGCGACAATGAACATGTAGATCGCCAGCAACACGAACCCGCCAATGAAGCCGAATTCTTCCGAAAACGCCGCGAAAACAAAGTCGGTCGAGCGTTCCGGCAGAAAGTCGAGCTGTGATTGCGTACCGTTCAACCAGCCCTTGCCGTAGGTGCCGCCGGAGCCGATCGCAATGGTGGATTGAATAATGTGATAGCCGGTACCTAGGGGGTCGGTTTCCGGGTTGATAAACGTCAACACCCGTTGCTTTTGATAGTCAAACATCATGGACCAGGCGATGGGCGCCAGTGCGCCGGCGGTGACGCCCAGACCGATGAGCAACTTCCAGGACATGCCGGCGAAAAACAACACCAGAAATCCGCCGATGCCAATCAACGTTGCGGTGCCCAGATCCGGCTGTTTGGCGATCAGCGCCACTGGCATGGCGACCAATGCCGCTGCCGCCAACAAGCGCCAGAAGCGCGGCGGGATCGGATGCTCGGCGAAATACCACGCCAACATCATCGGCACACCCAGCTTCATGATTTCCGACGGCTGAAAACGTATGAACCCAATGTCCAGCCAGCGCTGTGCGCCTTTGCCGATATCGCCGATGCCCCACACCAACATCAGCAACACCAGTCCGCTTGCGTACAGCCAGGGTGACCAGCGCTGCAGGTGCTGAGGGGAAATTTGCGCCAGCACCAACATCACGCTAAACGCCATCAGAATACGCACTGACTGCCGGATCACGGTGTCGATATCCCGGCCGCTGGAACTGTAGAGAATCACTAAACTGGTCACGACCAGCATCGCCAGCCCGGCGAACAGCGGCATGTCGATGTGCAGGCGCACGGCCAGCGCTTTTTTGGAATCGCGGTCGTTGTCGGCGTAACCGAAGCGCGTGAGGTTGGAGAATTTCATGAGGCGGGTTTCGGCACCAGATAGGCGTCCATCAGTTTGCGCGCGATCGGCGCGGCGGTCGAGCCGCCGTGACCGCCGTTCTCGACCACGATAGCAATCGCAATGCGCGGGTTGTCGGCGGGCGCGAACGACATGAACCAGGCGTGATCGCGCAGCTTCTTTGCGACTTCGGATTCCTTGTATTTTTCATCTTGCTTCAAGCCGAATACCTGCGCGGTGCCGGTTTTTCCCGCCACCGTGTAAGTGATGTCTTTACTGATGCCTTTTGCCGTCCCGCGCGCACTGTGAACCACGTTCTTCATGGCCGTGATGACGGTGGTCCAGTGCCCCGGAGTTTGCACCGGCACGCGGGGAAGATCGATGGCGTCGATGGTTTGCAGTTCGTTGGTGTCGGGGTTTTCCAGTGAGTGCACTACGCGTGGCGTTCTGCGCACGCCGTGCACGCTTAACGCTGCCGTAGTGGCTGACAGTTGCAGTGGCGTGACCGACAAATAGCCTTGGCCGATGCCTACTGAAATCGTTTCGCCGGTGTACCAGTTGTCCTTGCGCGCTTTACGCTTCCACGCACGCGTCGGCAGCAGGCCGGTAAATTCGTTGGGAATGTCGATGCCGGTGCGCGCGCCGAAACCGAAATAGCCGAGAAACTGCGCCATGCGGTCGATGCCCATGTTCGCCGCCAGCGTATAAAAATAAACATCGCAGGATTCGGTGATGGCGCGGTCGATATCGACCCGGCCGTGGCCTTCTTTTTTCCAATCGCGGAAGCGATGCGAATCGCCCGGCAACTGGTAGAAGCCGCGACAATTCACCGCGCCGGTGGACTCCGGCATGTTGTATTCCAGTGCGGCCAGCGCGTAGAACGGCTTAATTGTCGAGCCCGGCGGATATTGCCCGTTGACGGCGCGGTTGTAGAGTGGCTGATCCGGCGAGTTGAGCAAGGCCTTGTAGGTCGCGGACGGGATGCCGTTGACAAACAGATTGGGGTCGAACGCCGGCTTGCTCGCCAACGCCAGCACCGCGCCGGTTTGCGGATCAATGGCCACCACCGCGCCATTGTTCTCGCCCAGCGCGTCCATCGCGACTTTTTGCAACAGCGCGCTGATATTCAGATGCAGATGGGTGCCGGGTGTCGGCTCTTTGCGGTTAAGCACGCGGATGCTGCGGCCTTGCGCGTTGGTCTCGACTTCCTGGTTGCCGACAAAACCGTGCAGCACGTCTTCGTATTGTTTTTCGATACCGGTTTTGCCGATGTGGTTGGTGCCGTCGTAGTTGTTGACATCCACCAGTGCCGCGACTTCCTGTTCGTCGATGCGGCCGACGTAGCCGACCACATGCGCGGCCAGTTCACCTTGCGGGTAGTGACGCGTCAGCGGCGCGGCCAGCTCCACGCCGGGAAACAGATAGCGGTCGAGCGCAAAGCGTGCGACTTCCTCGTCGCTCAAGCGGAAGCGCAGCGGAATCGTTTGGTAGGCGCGGCCTTTCCGCAGTTGTTTTTTAAAGCGCTGAATATCGACGTCTTCCAGATCGATGACTTCCGCCAGTCGTGTCAACGTGTCGTTGACACCCGTGGCGCGTTCCGGCGTGATGGAAAGCGTGAACGTCGGATAATTCTGCGCCAGCACCACGCCGTCGCGGTCCAGGATCAACCCGCGGTTGGGGGCCACCGGCAGCAAGTGAATGCGGTTGCTCTGCGACAAGGTGGTGTAATGATCGTCCTCGATCAACTGCAAATACGCCAATCGGCCAATCACTGTCAACACCAGCGCCAGCACGACGAATCCGGCGAATACCACACGCTGCAAAAATACTTCGGTTTCGCGGAAATGATCTTTTATCGTGATGCGCATGGGTATGTTGTCAGTCTAGGCATGGGCGAAATAGCGGCGGACGCCGCGCATGAATGCGCTCAGCCACGGCCACAGCAACATGCTGGTGATCGACGGCAACCAGTAGCTCCAGCCTTGTGGGTGATGGCCCGCGATGCCTTTGACCCACAACACCAGCATCTCGCCCAATACCACCAACAGAAATACGCTTAAGGCCTGTTGCCAGATCGGGAATACCCGGATACGTTGATGCAGTTTCAGCGTGATCCACGCGATCAGCGCAAAGGCCAATGCATGCTGCCCGAGCAATGCACCCTGTGCAACGTCCATCATCAGGCCGACCAGCCAGCTTACGCCGACGCCGACGCGTTCAGGCGTGGTAAGACACCAGTAAATGACCAGCAGGGTCACCAATTCGGGGCGCGCCGGGCGCGCCCAATCGGGCAACACCACGATGGTCAGCAGCAGCGCCACAATGAAGCTGAAAATAATCAACCCGCTGCCGGTATTTTCGCGTAGCGCCATGTGGGCTTACCGCGCTTCCGCGCCGGCGGGCCCCCGGGGGGCCGAACGCGCCGCGGGGGGTGGTATAATGTGGCGGTGGGGAAAAACCCAAAACCAATACCCCCCCCCGGCCAGAACCCCCCCGGG
>JANOOV010000233.1:0-5969 GCA_031421535.1 Gammaproteobacteria bacterium | reverse complement strand
ACGGTGTATGACGCCAGCGACCGCGTCGGCGGGCGGATTTTGACGGCGCATGATGTGATCGGTGCCGGAGGTCATGCCGAACTGGGTGGTGAATTCATTGATGCTCGTCACGCCGATATGCTGAGCCTGGCGAAAGAATTTGGTCTGGAAATGTCGGATCGAAAGTCGCCGGGGCTGGCCGGTTTTCACACCGCGTATTTTTTCGGTGGCCGACATTACAGCGAAGCGCAAGTGATTGAGGCGCTCAAACCGCTGGCGCAGCGTATGGCCGCCGATGCAAAAGCGGTCGGTCGTGACATTAGCCATGAACATGCCGGTGATGCGGCGAAGCGACTGGATGCGCTGTCTCTGAGTGCGTATCTCGACAGTCGTGACGTGCGCGGCTGGCTGCGTGATTTCGTACAAGTGGCCTGCGTCGCCGAATTCGGGTTGGATGCAGATCAGCAATCGGCGCTCAATTTGATCACCGCGCTCGACACCGAGCACATCGGGGTACACGGCGACAACGACAGGCGCTATGTGATTAAAGACGGTAACGAGCAGATCACGCGGGCTTTGGCGCAGCGACTGGAAGCGCAGTTGCGACTCCGGCACACATTTGAAATGGTCAAGCTGCGTGGCGCGGGTTACAGCCTGCTGTTCCGCGACGGCAATGGCGTAGCCAAAGAAGAACGCGCCGACATCGTGATTCTTGCGCTGCCGTTTTCGCTATTGCGCGCGGCGCTGGTTGATGTTCCCTTGTCCGATGTAAAGCGCCAAGCCATCGAAGCGCTGGGTTACGGCAGCCACGCCAAATTATTGGTCGGGTTTGACCGGCGCGTGTGGCGCGCAACCCGACACAACGGCGCAATGATTACCGATGAACCGGTGCAGTCGAGCTGGGAGCACAGCGTGCTTCAATCCGGTGAGCGCGCAGGCATGACATTTTGTCTCGGTGGGCGCTACGGCGTGGAGGTGGGGCATGACAAACCCGAGCGCCAGGTCAACCGCTTGATGGTGGGATTGGAGCGCGCCTTCCCCGGTGCGCGCGATGCGCGCGGCGAAAAAGTAATGCGCTTTCACTGGCCGACCCATCCGTACAGTAAAGGCAGCACCGCGTGCTACACGGTCGGGCAGTGGACGCGCATCGCGGGAGTTGAGATTCAGCCGGTCGGAAAAATTTTTTTCGCCGGTGAACATTGCAGCCGCGATTTCCGGGGCTCCATGAACGGCGCCGCCGAAACCGGCCGCCGCGCCGCAGAATCGGTATTGGCGTTGTTAACGTAGCGTATGGCTCAAAACTGCGCAGGGTATCTGCGCCGACGCGGGTGTGAGCAACACCGACAAAGCTGCCGATCTGAATTACACTGCCAGTACTCTTCGGCTGCCCGGATACCTCATGCTGTTGACCAAACATACTGTCCGCTTTGCCATCGTTGCGTTGTTCGTCGTTGCCGCGCTCACATGGGCGGTGCTCAACGTCCTGCACAAAGATCCCGTCACAGTGCTGGTGCAAAACGCCGCCGTGGGCAATGTGGAGTCGGTGGTTGCCAACACCCGCGCCGGTACCGTGAACGCGTGCCGTCGTGCAAAACTGGCGCCGGCCATCGGCGGAAAAATCCAGCGCCTGCCGGTGCGCAAGGGTGATCGGGTGAAAGCGGGTCAGGTCTTGGTGGAGTTATGGAACGACGATCTGGCCGCGCAGGTTACGCTGGCGGAAAACGAGCTGCGCGCCGCACACGCGCGTCGCGAAGAAGCCTGTTTGAACGCAGCCAATGCCGGGCGTGAGGCGCAGCGCGCCACCGAATTACAGAATAAGAGTCTGGTGTCGGACGATGTTGCCGACCGGGCCGTGACCACAAAACAGGCGCTGGCGGCGGCGTGTGCAGGCGCCAGTTCGAACGTTGCGGTCAGCCAGTCGCGTATCGCAGCGGCTCACGCGGCGCTTGCGCGCACGGTGTTGAAGGCGCCGTTTGCCGGCTACATCGCCGAGTTGAACGGCGAGTTAGGCGAATATGTCACGCCCTCACCCCCAGGTATTCCAACGCCGCCTGCCGTCGATCTGGTGGATACCAGCTGCCTGTACATCGCCGCGCCCATTGACGAAGTGGACGCACCCAAAATCCGCACCGGCATGCCGGTGCGGATCACCCTCGACGCGTTTCCCGGCAAGAGTTTCAAGGGCACGGTGAGACGTGTTGCACCTTATGTGCTGGAAGCGGAAAAGCAAGCGCGCACCGTCGATGTGGAAGCGGTATTCGACGATGCGCTGGAGTACAAAGATTTATTGCCGGGCTACAGCGCGGATCTGGAAATCGTACTCGACGTGCATTCCGACGTGCTGCGTGTGCCCACCGAAGCGGTACTGGAAGGCAAAAAAATCTTGTTGCTGCGCGACGGCGTAATTGAAGAGCGGCGCGTTGAAACCGGGTTGTCCAATTGGAAAGTCACCGAAGTAAAATCTGGCGTGAGCGCGGGCGAGGCGGTCATCGTTTCGGTGGGACGCGAAGGTGTCAAGACCGGGGCGGCGGCGAAAGTGGAAGTACTGAATTAACAGTTTGCTGGTTAGGTCGGGTGCTCACTCCAGCGCAGCTTGGCGCGCAACACGTCGAAATAGTTGTGGTCGAGCGGATGAATCAGCCGCACCGGTTTCTCTTCTTTGCGGATAATCACGTGATCGCCCGACACCAGGCCGAGATTGATCTGCCCATCACAGGTGACTTGCGCCGGTGAGCGGGTGCGGTCGCTGACTTCGATGCGAATCACACTGGCGGCATCCACCACGATGGGGCGGTTGCTCATGGTGTGCGGGCAGATCGGCACCAGCACCATCGCCTGCAAGGCTGGATGCAGGATCGGGCCGCCACCGGACAGCGAGTAAGCGGTCGAACCGGTGGGGGTGGCGATGATCAAGCCGTCGGAGCGCATGGTGTTGACATATTGGTCGTTGATATAGGTGCGGAATTCGATCATGCGCGCGACGTCCCACTTGTGCACCACCACGTCGTTGAAAGCGCAGCTTTCGCTGATGTTCTGGCCTTCGCGCTCAATGTAGGTGCGCAGCAGCAGGCGCTCTTCGGCGGTATATTTTCCGTGCAGAATTTCATCCAGGCGCTCGCCGATATGAACGGGCGAGAGGTCGGCAAGAAAACCCAGCCGCCCGCGATTGACGCCCAGCAACGACACGCCGTATTCGGCAAGCGAGCGCGCGGCATTGAGCAAGGTGCCGTCGCCGCCGACCACGATCACCAAATCGCAACGTCGGCCGATGTTTTGCCGACTGGCGATTTCCAGCGTGTGCTCCCGTACCATTTCCGCCGTACCTTCATCAAGCAGTACGTGCAGGCCGAATTTTTGCACGTGTTCGCTGACTTCGATAATGGTCGGGCTGATACCCGGGTCGCCATAGCGGCCGATGATGCCGATGGTTTTAAAATGTTTAGTCATTCAGTGGTTCCCGCATTGATGTGTTGTCGGCAACAGGTGGTAAAAACCGGCACGACGTCGGATTAATGCGTCGCGGGAGGCAAGCCGGAAGGGGAATTCTATCGGCATTTTGCGCTGCGGCAATTTTTTTACAAGTTAGCACGGGCTCTAGGTGGGCGCCACGCGCACCGGTGGTCGCACACGGCACGATGCTTCCAGCAATAGGGAGGAATGGCCGATCCACACATCCATCCGCTTTACAGGCGTATATAAAGACTATCGATACCCGAGCGCTTCTCGTTCCTGTACGATTCGGACTCCGTGGGCTATGGTTAAAAAGTAACAATCAGGTGCGAGTTAACATGGCGATTTTCCAGCGTTTCATGGGTTCCACAATCTGTGGTGACACCCTCTTGAACTTGTCACTTGGCCCTTAATTTGCTTGCGTTGTGCCAGCCTATGGAAGCAGTTACCCATACGGTAGTTTGGCGTCAAATCATCGGCAACTGAGAGTACATGACGACATTGCAAAACATAAACAGTAGTGGGGCACCCGAGGTGTCAATCACTGTTGTGAATTTCAACTGTGGGGTGCTATTGGCAGACGCAGTAGCGGCGGCGCTGGCGTCCACCGTGCCGGTCGAGATCTTGCTGGTCGATAATGGATCGAGCGATAGCAGCGTCGCACAGGTGCGTCAGCGTTGCGGGCACGATGCACGACTACGCATTATCGAAAACGGCCGCAATCTTGGGTTCACATGCGCGAGCAACATGGGATTGAAGCAAGCGACGGGTGAATTTGTTTTATTGCTCAATCCCGACTGTATTGTGCAGCCCGACACCTTGGAACGAATGTTGAGCCTGTTGAAACAGCAGCCGGATATCGGCATGGCGGGGTGTTTGCTGCGTAATCGGGACGGCAGTGAACAAGCCGGGTGTCGGCGCGCCGTGCCAACGCCGTGGCGCACTTTGGTGCGCGTGCTGCATTTGAACACGCTGTTCCCTTTGCATCCACGCTTCCGCAATTTTCTTTTGAATCATGAGCCCTTGCCACAAGAGCCGGTGCTGGTTGAGGCGATTTCGGGCGCATTCATGCTCGTACGGCGCAAAGTAGTGGAGCAGGTTGGGTTGTTGGATGAAGGCTATTTTCTGCACTGTGATGATCTGGACTGGTGCATGCGCTTCCGTCAATTGGGCTGGAAAATTCTGTTCGTGCCGCAGGTTGAGGCCATTCACCACAAAGGCGTGTGTTCGTGCGGTCACCCGGTGTTGGTGTTGTGGCACAAGCATAAGGGGATGGTGCGGTTCTATCGTAAATTTTTTCGTCATCAATATCCGTTGCCGTTAATGGCAGCGGTGGTCGTAGCGGTGTGGCTGCGTTTTGCGATTCTGGCCGCGCTTAGCGAGAGGCGCAGTTATTGGCGGGTGATCAAGTCGATGATATTTCGGACCAGCCCATCGCGTCGTATATCCGCCGTGGAAACCCGCGTAGTGCGACATGTTGAGGCGTTGCCGGAAGCGTCTCTTGTATTGCCTACCGCTTTAATCGAACGGGCAGCCACTGACCGACCGGGAGGTATTGAGCCAGATCAAGGGCAGCGTCGGCGTGTGGCGGGTTGATCTGAAGCTTGACGTTGCGAGTGTAGATCGCATGTTATCGAATGGTGTGGTGCAACGCGGCCATAACACGCGTGTCGCGCACAACAATGAACGGTTATTTCGGTGTGACTAATCTTTTGCAATTGGTCGGTTCGGATTGGTAATCCACTCGCTCCACGATCCCGCGTAAAGTTTTGCGTCATGCAATCCGGCATGTTCCATTGCAATGAGGTTGTGGCAGGCGGTAACGCCGGAGCCGCACATGTGGATGACATGCTCTGGCGCTACGCCGCCAAGGTGGCTCGTGTAATTCTCCCGTAATTCTTCCGGAGTCTGGAAATTACCTCCGAAGTCGAGATTATCTTCCCAAGGTAAGTTGATCGCGCCGGGAATGTGGCCGGCGATTTTGTCGAGCGGTTCGACGCTGCCGCTGAAGCGCTCTTCAGAACGCGCGTCGAACAAGCGATAATTGCGCTCAACACGAATGCGTTCGACTTCAGTGGCATCTACGACCAGCCCGGCGTTAAGGCGGGTGCGGAATGTTGCTGCCGGTGTCGAAGGTGCGGTTGCCGTGATCGGAAAATTCTCGCGTTGCCAGCGTGGCAATCCGCCGTTCAAGAGCGCCACGTTGTGATGTCCCAGCCAACGCAATAGCCACCACAGTCGTGCCGCGATTGCACCGAAGGCCGCGTCATATACCACTACCTGTTTGGTGTCATCTACACCCCACGTGCCGAGTTTGTGTGCGAGTAATTCGGGATTCGGTAACGGATGGCGGCCACTGATTGGCGTGATCGGCGCTGACAAATCTTCATTCAGGTGCACGTAGCGTGATGTGATGGTCTCCTCCCGCTTCTTAATCGGCGTCGAATGCGCCACGATGGAAAGTGTTAGCAACCATCGAAACGAAGAGGAGGAGACCGGAATGAATATTACGACCGTGGGCTTGGACTTGGCAAAGAACG
>JANOOV010000232.1:0-1590 GCA_031421535.1 Gammaproteobacteria bacterium | reverse complement strand
TCCTTGCGTAGCCTGCGCCAAGCGGGAAGTGAGGAACGGCGCATGACAACCGTGCACGTCTTGGAACACCATTTACTGGAACAGATCGTCACCCACGACAACCTGAAGCGTGCATGGAAGCGCGTGAAGGCGAACAAGGGTGCGGCCGGTGTGGACGCGATTACAGTTCAGGATTTTCCGGCCTGGGCGCGTCAACACTGGCCGAACATCAAGACCAAATTGTTGGACGGTGATTATCAACCGGAGGCGGTACGCCGCGTATGGATACCCAAACCCATCGGCGATAAAAGACCGCTGGGCATTCCCTGCGTTGCGGATCGCGTCATCCAACAAGCCATCGCGCAAGTACTCACCCCGATCTACGAGCCGTTGTTCAGCGATCACAGTTACGGCTTCCGGCCCGGGAGAAGCGCGCACCAAGCCGTTCGGCGCGTGCGTGAAGACATCCGATCCGGAAACCGCATCGTGGTCGACATTGATCTGGCGGCGTTCTTCGACAGCGTCAACCATGACGTGCTGATGCGATTGCTCGCGCAGCGCGTGCGTGACAAGTGCGTGTTGAAACTGATTGGGCGGTACTTGCGTGCCGGTGTCGTCATTGAGGGTGTGCGGCATCCGACGCCTCTTGGAGTTCCGCAAGGTGGGCCGCTGTCACCGCTGCTGGCCAACATCGTGCTGCACGAACTGGATGTCTATCTGCAACAGCGGAAACGTTCGTTCGCACGCTACGCCGATGACTTCGTCATTTGCGTTAAAAGCACCTCGGCGGCGCGGCGTGTGAAAGCCAACGTCACGCGGTTCCTCCACAAGCGTTTAAAGTTGCACATCAACCATGACAAGAGCCGCATCGTCCCAAGCAAGCAGCTGGAGTTTCTAGGTTTCACATTCCGTGGAACCAAGATTGCCTGGTGCGACAAGGCGCTGCACCAATTCAAACATCGCGTCAAACAACTCACAGGCCGTTCGTGGGGCGTGAGCTTGACTTATCGCTACCGCGAGCTTCGCAAGTACGTTGTGGGTTGGTTGAACTACTTTGCGCTATCGGAATACTACCGACCGATCCCGGAACTGGATGAATGGTTACGGCGGCGCATGCGTTGCTGCTATTGGAAACAATGGCGGTGGCCGCGCACCAAGATCAAACATCTACTTAATCTGGGCGTCAGTCTGAAGGAAGCGATTAAAACCGGCGTGAGTTCCAAAGGACCCTACGCCATGTCGCGCACCCCGATCACGCAAATGGCGATGTCGAATGAATGGTTGTCAGCACAGGGTCTGGTGTCGATTAAAGATCAGTGGGTACGTTTTCATTACCCTGCTTCAACCGCCTAGTGCGGACCCGCATGCTAGGTGGTGTGGGGAGGGCCGGAGTGATACCGGCCCTTACCCGATGTACGCCCAGCATGGGCATGAACTTATGGGGTGAAAGTCCCCTGTCGGAGGATTCATCGTTGACCATGTTGTTGACGCCTATAACGACTAGCCGAAGGCAAGGGCAATGCTGCGAAGTATTGTCCAAAGGAAGCCTAAGTGCAATACGACGAGCCGACGAACAGAAACTGGATACAAGGCTGAGCCGCAGGGTCGAGC
>JANOOV010000231.1:0-1653 GCA_031421535.1 Gammaproteobacteria bacterium | reverse complement strand
CAATGGTGCCCACCCAAACGGCGACGCTCAATTTGTAGTCCAGATAATACAGCAGCCACACCGAGCCGATCAGCGACACCGGTACGGTGAGCAGGATCAACAACGACTCGACCACCGAGCGGCTGTTGATGAACAGCATGATGAAAATGATCAGCACGGTGAACGGCACCACCACCATCAGCGTCGCCTTGGCGCGCTCGAAATATTTAAACTGCCCGGACCATTCCACCCGATAGCCGCCCGGGATGTTCACGCGCTCACCCACCGCCTGGCGCGCAAGCTCGACATAATCGGCGATGCCGATGTTGTCTTTTACGTCGATGAACACATAACCGACTAACTGGCCATCTTCGTTGCGCAGCATCGGCGGGCCGGTGACGAACTCCAAATCGGCCAGTTGCGCGAGCGGAATTTGCGCGCCGGACGGCGTGGGCACCAGCACGCGCTTCAAAGTTTCCGGGTCTTCGCGATAGTCACGCGCGTAGCGCAGATTGATAGCGTAGCGTTCGCGGCCTTCAATGGTTTGCGTGACCGCCGTGCCGCCGACGGCGGCGAGGATCACGTCTTCCACGTCACCGACGGTGAGACCGTAACGCGCCGCTTGATCGCGCTTGATATTGAAGTCGAGAAAGTAACCACCGCGCAGCCGTTCGGCAAAGGCGCTGCGCGTATAGGGTTGGGTGCGTGGGTCGTCGTTCAACGCGCGCTCGATACGGATCGCGGTGTCCTCAATGGTGTTGAGATCCGCGCCGAACACTTTCACGCCCAGATTGCTGCGGATACCGGTGGCGAGCATTTCGGTGCGCGTCTGGATCGGCATCCACCACACGTTGGGCATGCCGGGGAAGCGCAGCTTCTCGTCCATTTCCTGAATCAGCTTTTCCCATGTCATGCCCGGGCGCCATTGCTCGGGCGGTTTCAAGGTGACGATGGTTTCCGCCATCGACATCGGCGCCGGATCGGTGGACGTTTCCGCACGGCCGATTTTGCCGAACACGCGCTCCACTTCGGGAAATTTTTTCAACTCTCTGTCCATGGTTTGCAAGATTTTCCCGGCGTCGGTGAGCGTGAGACCCGGCAGCGACGAGGGCATATATAAAATGCTGCCTTCATTCAAGGGCGGCATGAACTCGTTGCCCAATTTGTAAAACACCGGCACCGTGGCGGCAAACGCCAACGTGAACTATGCAATTACGCCCCAGCGCCAGCGCACCACGAAACGCACCACCGGGTTGTACAGCGCGACCAGCGCGCGATTGAAGGGATTTTGGTCGCCGCGCATACGACCACGGATCAACAGCAAGGCCAGCGCGGGCGTGAACGTGACCGCGAGTAGCGCCGAAAAACCCATCGCGTAACTTTTGGTGAAGGCGAGCGGATGAAACAAACGTCCCTCGGTACCTTGCAATGCGAACACCGGCAGAAACGATACAGTGATGATCAACAGAGAAAAGAAAACACTGGGGCCCACTTCCTGCATCGCGGCGATAACGACCGCCGCGCGTTCGCCTTTTCGTCCCTCCGCTTCCCAGGATTCCAGCCGCTTGTGTACGTTCTCGATAAGTACAATCGAGCCATCGACCATCGCGCCGATGGCCACCGCGATGCCGCTCAGGGACATGATGTTGGCGGTGATGTGCTGGGAGAACATCG
>JANOOV010000230.1:0-7227 GCA_031421535.1 Gammaproteobacteria bacterium | reverse complement strand
TGCTCACGCAACCAGCCAGTCCGCGTCGTCGGGTGAATCAGCCGCGCGCGCTGATCATCGCGCCCACCCGCGAGCTGGCCGTGCAGATTCATAACGACGCGGTAACGCTCGGCCAATTCACCGGACTCAAACTCGGGCTGGTCTACGGCGGCACCGGGTTCGACGCGCAGAAAAAAATGCTGGAGGAAGGCGTGGACGTGCTGATTGGTACACCCGGCCGCGTGATCGACTACTTCAAACAAAATATCTACGACCTGCGCGAAGCCCAGGTGATGGTACTGGACGAAGCGGATCGCATGTTCGATCTCGGCTTTATTCGCGACATTCGCTTCTTGCTGCGCCGCTTGCCCAAACCCGAGCAGCGTCTGAGCTTGCTGTTTTCGGCCACGCTATCGCATCGCGTGACCGAGTTGGCCTATGAACACATGAATAATCCCAAGCAGGTGTCGATCACGCCGGAGCGGATGACCGCCGAGCGTGTGACCGAGTCCGTGTACTTTCCCGCCAATGAAGAAAAAATTCCGTTGCTGCTAGGGCTGCTGCGCACCAAGGCGGTGACGCGCGCGCTGGTATTTGTCAATACCAAGCCGGTCGCGGAACGCATCGGCAATTATTTGCGCGGTAACAATTATAAAGCCGGGGTGTTGTCGGGCGATGTGCCGCAAACGCAACGCCTGCGCATCTTGAAGGAATTCACCGAAGGCACGTTGCAGATTCTGGTTGCGACCGACGTGGCCGCGCGCGGACTGCACATCCCGGCCGTCAGTCACGTGTTCAATTTCGATCTGCCGCAAGACGCCGAAGATTACGTGCACCGCATCGGCCGCACCGCACGCGCGGGCGCGGCGGGCGAAGCCGTGAGCTTTGCCTGCGAAACCTATGCGTTTTCAATGGGCGACATTGAAAGCTACATCAGTCATAAAATCCCGGTAGCGACCTGCACCCCGGATCTGCTGACCAAACCGCTGCCGCCCGCGCGCAGCGAAAACACCGACGCCGACGCCACCCTGCCGCGCCGTCGTCCGGTGCGCAGCGGCGGTCCGCGCCGCAGCGGCCCACCGCCGAAACGCGGCGCGCGGCGTCCGTAACTAAAGATATTGCAATCGGTATCGACAGTGGGCGTGAGCTACTATCAGGAGTTAACGCAGATTAACCAACACGCGGTCCTGTGTTTGTGTCAATACCGGAGTTTGTTCCGCGCCACCCAGGCGTCTTGCTTCGTATGGGACGGCGTGTAGTAAATATTTTTGTAACTCAAGCGCGCTGATATTTCCATCGTGATCGCCATCGGCGCCACCTTCCAGCCCCTTTAAAAAGAGAGCGGTAAACAGGCTGTGGGCTTGCCGACTGTCCCAGGCGTTTACCTGTCCTTGGCTCGCTCCTGAAAAAATCGCGACGTTATCTAACTTCGGAAACTGCTGTTCGGTTTTCACCAATGCAGGACTGACATTTTTCAGCAAAGCCCCGCCGACCGAATTGCCCGAAAAATTGGTATCTAAAACCACCGTCACGCTGCGTGCTGAAAGCTGGGCAATGTTCTTGAAAAGTGTATCGACGGCATAACCACTGAGTGCGATAAAGCGCGGATCGGCGTCGGCCGGAACGAAATACGCACGTTTGCTGCTGATGTCCGGAGCCCCGTGTCCTGAGTAATAAATGAAAACATCCGACACACCGGGCTTGATCGCCGCCGAGAGTTTTCCGGCCGGGTTGTCGCTGCTGCCGAACACTTCGTTAAACTGGGCGCTGGTCGCGTTCTCGACATAAATGATGTTGTTTTCGGCGACACCCAATGTCGAGACCAGCCACGTTTTTACACTCTGCGCATCGTGCAGCGCATATTTTGCATCGACTAACGCGCCTGGCGCGTAGCTCTTGTTGCCGATGACGACAGCAACAGCCGAGTCACCGCGAAACTGTTCCAGCGGCGTTGCAGCTACCACCGGCGGGGCAGCGCCAGCCACGTGTGTAACCACGGGCTTTTCCTGGTGTTGCACATTCGGGTTTGGGTCATTGGGTAGTTGCCCGGATGAGAGGGGATTTTCCGGCACCGTTGTCACCGTGACATGTTCATTCTGGGTAACGGCTTCAGGAATTGCTGTTTTGTTTTCCAGTATTTGCGCGATGCCGGAAGTTGGCGCTTCTGGCTCCGAAAGCCACAGCAGATTCGCCAGAACCAGCGCAATTGCAACAGTACCAGCCACGCTGATCCACACTGTCGCGGGCATACTAAAATGGAACAGCTCGCGCAGCCGCGCAGCAAGTCGTGCTGACCATGAGTGCACGCCGCTGATCGGTCCTATCGTCGCTGCGTTCTGTGTAAAACGGGCTTGTGCCAAGTGCGAGCGATACAGCAACATTTCTTTCATGCAACGGCCGCAGGTGTGCAAATGCCGCTTGATGTGAGCAAGTCTTTCCGCGTTTAGCGTAGTGTTCACATACCCGATGATTTCTTCGTCGGTGACGTGACCGCCACGCTCAGGCAAGGGTTCTACACAGTCGCTGCTTGCAGCCAGTACAAGAGTGCGCAGCGTAGACACCTCAGCTTGACAATTTGCGCAGGTTTCCACGTGAGTCCGCAAGACCGGATCCGCCGCCCCGGCGGCGACATCAACCAGTTCCGCCAAACGTTCTATTTTTGGATGCATAACCCCTCCTATCCTTAATTAAGCGCCAATAGATGGTTGGCGCGCTTCTTTCTCAAACAGTGTTTTCAACCGGACCAGTGCTTTTCTCCGCAGGTAATACAAACGCTGCTCGGCGCATTTCTCATCCATTGGCGCATCGTTAATGCCTTCGATAACAACACCCTCTTGGGCCAAGGCTTCCAACACGGCTTTAGCCCCCAAATTTTCCGTGAGCGTGTCAACGATGAATTGTTCTTGCCACGTCAGCTTGGAGTAAGCGGCACGCACCCGCGCCTGCTCTTGTTGACGCTCCACGTCGTTATGAATATCTTCAATCGTTACCGCATCGCCACCCGGGGCCGCGTCATTTTCGTTGAGCGCATCCAATGACAATGCCGCATGCGATTGCAACGAATGCAAGCTGCGATGTTCGCGCAGTTTGGTATAGATAGCGTTGGCCCACGTGCGGATCAGCGCCTCGGGTTGTTCTAGTGCCTGTGCGATGTACGGAACGGTTTCCTGCTTGCGCAGCATCCAGAATACGCGCCGCGCCAGCGGATGAATCGCCTTGATATACGCGGGAACGCGCACGCGCTCACCGAAGCGCATGTCTTTAAAGCGCTCGTAGAACGGTTGGGAGTTGACGGTCTTGGTGAAGTACTTCACGACGCCTTCGCGGTCGCTGTCTAAAAATTTATCAAGCTTGGTTCCGCCGAGCAGATCGCGCAGCATCCACTCATAGGCTTCGTTGCCCCGATCACACAGCGATGCGTCTTGCGGGGCCCGGCCCCATGATGTATCGACCGTACACCTCAGGCGAAAGCGTTCTCCACGGCAGTGTTGTTTGCAGAGCGTTTTGGTGCTTCGAGTGATGATCGGTTCCACGGTGGTGCGAATGTCCTGCGGCGTTAACCGCGCGCGCGCAGGAAAATTCAACGTCACTGCCGCCAACGGAATGTCGTCGGTTCCGGCGATGCCGGAAGGTTCGGAGACCTGTGTTGCGATATCGTCCATGCACACTCACCTCTTGGAAGTGGGGCTGAACTAACGTACAGCTACGGCACCGCCATCACGGTATTTCATCAACACGATATCTTCTTGTTGGATCAATACCGGCACTTGTTCCTGGCCGCTTAGCTTGCGTGCGTAAGCCGGGACCGTTGACAATAAAAACGCATGCAGCTCGCGGGAGGAAATCAATCCATCCTGATTGGCATCCGCAACACCTGACAAACCTTTCAAGAAAAAATAAGTGTACAGGCTGTGGCGCTGCTCATAAAACCACGAACTCACTTGTCCTTCGCCCGCACTGGCAAAAATCGTCACGTTTTCCAACAGCGGTGCGGTCCGCGCGACCGGTGCGGCCGCAGGATTCACGTTCTTGAACAAGGCGCCACCCGCAGAATTGCCCGAAAAACACGTGTCCAAAATCACCGTGACGCTGCGTGCGGGCAGGTGTGACAGGTTTTTATAAAATGTGTCAAGCGCGTACCCGCTCAGCGCGAGGTAGTTGGGATCGGCATCCACCGGAACAAAATAAGCACCTTTGCTTTTAAGATCCGGCGCGCCATGTCCCGAATAATAAATGTATACGTCCGAGACTTCCGGAGTCACAAAACTGTACAGCCGCCCTGCGAAATTATCGCGGCTGCCGAACACTTCGTTGAAGCGCGCGGTGGTGGCGTTTTCCAGATAAATAATGTTCTTCTGGGCGAAGCCCAGCGCCTTGACCAGATACTCGGCCATGACCTGCGCATCGCGCAGCGCGTATTCCACGCTCGGTAAATTGGCGCGCGAATAATCCTTGTTGCCGATCACCACAGCAATCGCATTGGTGCGATTGATCCGTCCATCGGGAATCATGTTGTCAACATCGATCGAAAGTCCTGCGAGCGGTTCCGGCAGTGAACGCTCTTTGGGCTCCAGCGTGATGACGCCGGTGTTTTTAACATGAATGATCGCCTGGATATCGCGCCGCAGTTGCTCCTGTCCGTCGCCGTCCTCCACCAGCACACTGACCGGAATTTTCTGCCCATCGTTAAATTGAGCGTTGGTAAGAAACGTAAATTGCACGTCGCGCGTCTGGCCCGGATAAAGCTCGCCCAACGAAAACACACTCTCGCTCTGCGGGCCCAGAAACACATTCGGCCCGAGCGACGCCTGCACCACCACATTTTCCGCAAGTCCGGCACCGGAGTTTTGAATGCGGGCCGTCACCGATACCACCTCCAGTGGTTCGATCACGCCGTTATTGTCACGATCCTGCACGCGCAGATCAGAAATCTCCACGCGCGCCGGGCGGTGCGGGCGCGTGCGCAGCACGACTTCCAGCGGCGGGCTGTCGAAGCCGTTGCGTTCGGTGGCGAGAATCGTGAAATGCCGGTTCTGATCGACGACATCTTTGCGTGCCCGAACTTTAATATTCCCCAGCGTGGCCGCCGCAGGATCGATGTCGCCGATGGTGATTTTTTCTTCGAAGGTGAGCCCGTCGGCTTGCTGCGTCCGCACCGCAAAGGTCACGTCACGCGCTTTCGCAATGCCGCTGTTTTGTACATTCACAACAATGGTTGCAGTCTCGCCGCCGTCCAGCACATCGTCGTGCGTAGGTTCGCGCAGCGCGATCCAAGTTAATGACAATATCGGAGGGTTCGCGCGCAATGCCTGCTCTTCCAGGCGCGTCTTGATTTCCTGAAGGCGTTTGTTCGGAGCATAGTCTTCGTACAGTGTTTCATCCTGCGTGAGGCTGCTGGCTTGACGCCCGTACTGCTTGGTACGGACCACGATGCGCTCTTCAACTATCACCGGGCCATCTAGCGCGCGTTGTTGCAAAGCTTTTTCGTACCATGACGAAGCTTCCTGGTATCTTTCTTTTTGAAAGTAGTGCTCGCCTTGCCGGTAGTACTTCACTGCCTGACCGTCGCGCTCTTCGGCATAGGCGCCCGTGATCGACATTAACGCGATCATGCCACTGCATAGACCCCGCCAGCGTTTAACGCTGCCAGGAATAAGAGAGCGACACATGCTGCGCCTCGTTGTTGAGTCTGCTGTTAAACCACACTGCTCACTTCAGATTCGTGGCCGTTGGTAAAATATTCAGCACCGAGCGTCTCGCTGTGCTTAACTCAAGTAAGACGTGCGATCCAGGTTCCTGGAAATTAACTCCGCCCTATTCAGGATAGACGCCGCGCAGAAACAGTTTTGAAAATATTCTTGCGCGGGTTGTTTGGCTTGGGTACAAAAACAATGTTCAAGGACTGGCACTGAACTTGCCTGTGAAAGAACGCATGAAGCGTCACAACCAGAATCTGTCACAAAATTCTGAAGGGAGCAGATAAAAAACAAGACTACCGACATCGCTATAGATGTTGATAGTTACAGTATTCCTCGTCAAGCCAAGTGGTCCTGTGTGGAACGGTTGTCCTCGCAAGTATCGTGGCATTCCCCGTGGTGTGAATGATTTACGGGAGCAATCTCTTGTAGGCATTACAACATACGGAGGCTGAACCGCTATGAACCGATCACTCGTGCGCTGCGCACGTCTGCCGCTTTTGTTATTGGTCGCCGGTTGCGTCGCGAGCTGTTCTCCCAATCCGGGAGCAAAAGATGACTACCCGCGACCGGATACTCCCTCGCTGACCGCGAAGGCATTCAACGGCTTTGTCACGCTGGAGTGGTCGCAAGCCAGCAACGCAAGTGAGTATCTTATTTATTGGTCGACGACACCGGGTGGCACCCGCGACATGTCGGACCCCATGTCGGTGAGCGCGTTGTCGTACCGGCATGACGGGCTTAAAAATGGCGACACGTACTACTATGCGGTCGCTGCCTTGGGTTTGGGCGGCGAGAGCGATAAATCCGAAGAACTCCCTATAACTCCGCAATCCCCGCCCGATGCGCCGTTCAATGTTCACGCCGTCTTGGTCGGTGGCGTGGCCACAGTGACCTGGGATCCAGCGCCGACCTCCGAGAGCTACACCGTGTACATGGCGAGTGAACCCGGGGTTGGGCCCACAACGTTTGCGACCTTGGTAGGGGGCAAGAAAGTAACAATTAACAACACGGCGCTCGCACAGGGCGGTCTCGATGAATCCAAAACTTACTACTTCACAATCACGGCGACCAACGTCGGCGGGGAAGGCGTCGAGTCGGTTGTAGCGACTGCCGCACCCGTGACTGTCGCCATTGCCACCGGCGCGAATCACAGTTGCGCCATCAGGCCCGATCACACGTTGGAGTGTTGGGGCGCGAACAACTACGGTCAACTCGGTCTGGGCGACAACGCGCGGCGTTACTCTCCTGCACAAGTCGGCGCGGAGCGGAATTGGCATCGCGTCGCGGCCGGCGGCGGTCACACGTGCGCGATTCATGCCGACCGAACTGATAGAAAGTTATTCTGCTGGGGTCAAAATACGCATGGACAGTTGGGCGACAAATCCGATCAACCCTGGAAATCCACACCGGTACAAATCGGCTCGGACATCAATTGGGAAAAGGTCTCGGTAGGCGCTCGTCATACTTGTGCCATAAAAACCGACCATACCCTCTGGTGTTGGGGCAGTAATGATTACGGCCAGTTGGGATTCGGCGAACTCGGGATAAA